>DASXJB010000255.1:0-29319 GCA_036497645.1 Xanthobacteraceae bacterium | reverse complement strand
GGGTCCGGGCTTTGGTCGCCGGGGTCGGATTACGCGTATGCGGGTCACCCGCTCTCTTTTGCTGATATGCGCCGTGGCGTTTGCGGCGGCTGGGTGCACGCGCGTCCAATACGTCGCCACGCCGGCGCCCGCCCAGCAAGGAATCGACAATGTCGTCTATGGCCCGACGGCGCCCCCGGCCTACCGCCCGGCCGTCGCGCCCGCGCCGGTTTATGCCGCAGCCACCGCGCCTGCCTACCGGCCCGCGCCGGTTTATGCCCCAGCTCCTGCGCCGGCGATGATCCGTCCGACGCCGGTCGCCATGGCGGCTCCGGTGGCCGCACCAGCTCCTGTGATCGCGCCGGCCTATGGCGGGCCGTTTCAGCAGGGCGGTTACACGCTCGATTCCGGCGACCGGCTGCGCGTCGTCGTGTTCGGCCAGGACGGACTGACCAATTCCTACGTCGTCGACGCCAGCGGCCATATCGACATGCCGCTCATCGGCTCTGTCGCCGCAGGCGGGCTGACGACCAACCAATTGTCGGCGCGGATCGCCGATCAGCTGCGCCAGGGATTCATCCGCGAGCCGCATGTCGCGGTCGAAGTCGAGGCATACCGGCCATTCTTCATCCTCGGCGAAGTCGCCCAGCCCGGACAATATCCCTACGTCGCCAACATGACGGTCGAAACCGCGGTGGCCATCGCCGGCGGTTTCGGGCCGCGCGGCTACCACAAGACCATGATGATCAGCCGCAATTCCGGCGGCCGCACGTTCCGGTTCGACGTGCCGATCAGTTATCCGATCTGCCCGGGTGACACCGTGCAGGTTCAGGAACGCTGGTTCTAGAAAACAGACAATTGTTTCCCCGGCGCGGCGCTACGCGGAATGCTGCACCGCGTCCGGAAACAATTTCACTTCACGTTCTTCGCCAGAAACGCCATCGAGCGCTGCCAGGCGAGTTTGGCAGCGGCTTCGTTGTAGCTGCCGCGCTCGTCGCAATGAAAGCCGTGTTGCGCGTTCGGATAGACGTAGATTTCGCAATCGCCGCCGCGCTTCTTTTTGATCATCTCGACGTCGCTCATCGGGATTGACGCATCCTGCTCGCCGAAATGCATTTGCGTCGGTATTTTCGGCTTCTCGTCTGCATTTTTGGCGATCTGGCCGCCGTAATAGCAGACCGCGGCCGAGAGTCCGCTGAGCCGGCACGCGGCCAGAAACGAGATGGTGCCGCCCATGCAGAAGCCCATGATGCCGACCGGACCGCTGTTTTTCAGTTCGTCGATCGCAGCCTGCACGTCGCGCAGCATCGCGTTCCAATCCGGATTTGCGACGAACTTGCGCGCATTGGCGATCTCGTCGGGGGAGTAGCCGGATTCGAAATTCGGCTGTTGGCGATCGAACACCGCCGGCGCCACCGCGGCATAGCCTTCGCCGGCCAGCCGGTCGCAGACCGCGCGGATATGATGATTGACGCCGAAAATTTCCTGAATGACGACCATGCCTCCTTTGGCTTTTCCGGGTGGGTCGGCGCGATAGGCGCCGAGCTTGAAACTGTCGGAAGCGGTCAAAGTAAAATGCTTACCCAATGTGATCCTCCATCGATCTTCTGATTGCAGGCAATCGCCGGGCCGGCAGCCTATCGGCGGCTTCGGTCCTGCTCAACCCACCTGTAGCCCGAATCGAGCCAAGCTCGATCCGGGAGCAATATTTCTCCCGGATATCGCCTTGCGATATCCGGGCTACAAGTCACTTGGTGACGACAGTGAAGTCGGTGCCTTCGCCGGTTTCATCGCCGAGACCCTGATCCGAAACGATGAGCGAGGAGCCGGGGCCGATCATTTGCGCAATCGCTTCGCTCACCTCGGGCGGGATCTCAATCCGGCCGAGCACCTGCGCCGGACTTTGCGGCGGTGGCGTATCGCTCGCCCGTTCTTCCTCGATCTCGCGCCGCCGCACCCGGCCATAGCGGTCGCGGCGCTCCTCGACATAGCGGACGCGCTTCGGCGGCTCGCCGGGCATGGACACGACATTCCAGCGCAAGGTGGTTCGATCGGGTCCGGTGAATTCCAACGCCGTGAAGACGTGCGTGCCGAGCGGCGCCTCCGGCTGCGCGACGGTCACCGGGACGTCGAACAGCGGCTCGAAATCCTGGCGGATGTAAAGGCGTTGCCGCTTGCGGCTGACAAAAATCGAGATCGGCATTTTCTTCGCCACCGCAACTTTCGCCAGGTCAGTTGGCGTGGCCGGTGTCGGCAGCGCAACGGCGCCGGCTGCGCCCGCATCCGCACCGGGCACGGCGCTTTCCGTTTTCTGATCGGGCTTGATGGCCGGCGCGGCGGGCTGGGGCGTCGCCGCGTCCGACTGTACCGGCTGCGTGACCACCGGAGCATTCGCGTGGACGGCAAGCTCAGAGGGTTGGGCGGCTACGGTCTCGACACCATTGACGGCCGGCGCCGCGATCTCCGGCGGCTTTTCCTTGTGCACGAACAAGTGCGCATCGGCGAATTCCACCGGCCTCAGCTCAGTGCGAGCAATGATGACGCGGGTGTTGAGCTTGGTGAGGCGGTACAGCCGCACGGCGAAATCATGCGGCATGCGGATACAACCATGCGAGGCCGGGTGGCCGATATTCTGGCCTTCATGCATGGCGACGCCCGACCAGGTGATGCGCTGCATGTAGGGCATCGGCGCATTGCTGTAGATGTTCGAGCGATGGAAGATTTGTTTTTGGATGATGCTGAAGACGCCAAACGGCGTCGGATGGGCGGCTACGCCGGTGGCGATTGAGGTATCGGCGACATGCACGCCGTTGCTGTAGAAATGCAGCTTCTGCTGATTGATCGAAATGAAGATCTGCTGCGGCCCTTTCGGAATATCGTTGGCCGGTTCTTTGCCGGCACGATTGGCGGCTTTCGGTTCGAGTGATTTGTGCGCGGATTTATGTTTGTGCGGGCCGCCGTACCAGCCGCCATACCAATAAGCAGCCGCCGCCGGAGACGCACTCGTCACCGCCAGGCATGCGCCGATAGCGAGCGCGGAAATGCCTCTGCCGACGACGCGGCGATCGCACCGAGCCGGGGTCTTGTCGTGTCGCACGCGCGTTATCAGCAATTTCGCCCCCGGCAGCCGTGAAATCGTCTTGAGCCCAGCCACAAATCCTAGTGGAGGGAATAAGCTTCCGCCAGATCGCGACTGTGACACGGACGTGGCGAAATGCGGCAAAACTTCGATCATGAAAATGCAAGGGAGTACCGCCGCTCTGGTTTATACCGCTCCGCCTGAGGAGACACACATTCCGGTTTGGTTTGCTTGCCATGCGCAATTGTGCACGCATTGTCTACGCTGCGACTCAATCAACGCGGCAACGCAAAGGCTTCCGCCAACAATTCATAGGAATGCCGGCGCGAGGCGTGATCGTAGATCATAGTGGCGATCATCAGTTCATCGGCTCGCGTCGCCTGCGCCAAGGCGAGCAAGCGATCCTTCACGGTGAACGCGCTGCCAACCGCCAAGCGGGCGCGCTGATGCGACATCCGTTCGCGATCGACGGCCGTATAGGGATAAGCGGCAGCCGCCTCGGGCGACTCAAGCGGCAGGTATTCGCCCTTGGCGCGCCGCACATAGTGCAATTGGGCGCTGGCAGCGATGCGTTCGGCCTCGGCATCGCTGTCCGCGGCGATCGCCGCGGTAGCAAGAATGGCATAGGGACGCGGCAGCATCGGGGTCGGCTTGAAACGTTCGCGGTAGCTGAGCATCGCGCTCGCCGCGTCGTAATCGGCAAAATGATGCGCGAACGCGAAGCCCAATCCGAACGCCGCGGCGAGCTCAGCGCTGTAGCCGCTCGAGCCGAGAAGCCAAATCGGCGGCAGCGCCACATCACTCGGCACCGCCCGCACGTTGCGGAACGGGTGGCCCTCCGGGAAGCCGCCATGCTCAAGCAGCAGCAATTCCTGAAAGCGTTCGAGAAATTCGTCGCCCGCGCGCGGATCCTGTCTGGCGCGCAGCGCATAAGAGGTGACCGCATCGGTACCGGGCGCGCGGCCAAGCCCGAGATCGATGCGTCCCGGAAATAGCGCCTCCAGCACTTTGAAGCGTTCGGCCACCATCAGCGGGGCGTGATTGGGCAGCATCACGCCGCCGGCGCCGACCCGAATGCGCGATGTCACCGCCGCAACCTGTCCGATCATGATGTCAGGCGAGGAGCTCGCGATATTTGCGAGATTGTGATGTTCGGCGAGCCAATAGCGGTGGTAACCGAGGTAGTCGGCGAGCCGCGCCAGATCGAGCGAATTATGCAAAGCCGTGGACCCGGGCGTGGCCGTTGTCACCGGCGACAGATCGAGGACGGAAAGCGGAATCACTCGATGTCTTTATGTATGGTTGCGAGCACCGCGGCTATCCGGGCATGTCTAATATTGGGTGCCGCTCAGGCCCGCTGTTGCCGCTGAGGGACTGGACTGTGCGGCCGGCGGTGCCGCCTTTTTCGCCGTGCGATGCCGCTTGATCTGCACCCGTTTGACGGATCGCGAAGCCTGGGCGGTGCCATCCGTCCATGTGTAGGTCGGTTGCGAATAGGTCGGCTGCGAATATTGATAGGCCGGCTGGGCCGCGACCGTCGCTGGTGTTCGGCGGACGCGGACCGTCTTGCTTGCGCGCCGCGCTTGCGCCGCAGACCGGGAGGCTTTGACCGCCGGCTTTGCCGCTTTGCTCTCCCCCGATTGCGCCGGTTTCGCTGCCGGCTGCTGATCTTCCGCCGCGGTGGTAATAGCCGCCGTTTGCTCGGCGGTGGGCGCCGTCGCTGCCGAAGCAGCCGGTTGTTGATCCTGTGCGGCTGCGACCGTCTCTTGCTGGCTCGGCGCGATGGCTTCGGGCGTCACGCTGGATTGCTCTGCGGGCATCGCAACGGCAAGGCTTGCCGTGTTGCCCTGATCCGGCCCGCCGGCGTCGGCCGATGCTTGTTGAACGCTGGAATCCCCGGCGATCGCGGAATCGGGTTCGGCCTGTTCCGGCGCGAGACTTGACGCGACACTTGGCGCGGGACTTGGCAAGGAACTTGGCAAGGGATTTGGAGTGTCAATGATCACCGGAACGGTAATGAGCTTCGCGCCGCCATTGACCGGCAATCGCGCCTCCAATGGCGCCCATGCGTCCGAACCAAGGGCGCGATTCTCGAAGGCAAGCTGCAATGGCGGGCTTCCTTCCGCCAGCCGCGCCAGCGGTTCGTGATTGACGCGAAACGTCGCGAACAAGCCCAAACCGGAACCGATTCCGGCGATCGCAGCCAGAATCGCTACGACCATCAGGCGAATGTTGGGAAACATTGGACCTCGCTGAATGCCCGCGCGATCCGCGAAGAATTACGCCTGACCGGGCTTCACGATTATCACCAGGGCGCCGCTGAACGGTGAAACCGACTGATGCGACCTTAGCCGAGTCGGGCAAAAACCAATGTTAAAAATGACAAAGGCGACGTGGGCGAGCGCGCCGCATCCAAATTCCGCGACCGACGTTTGATGCTAACTGGGCCGCCGGCGGCTAGCGGGCGCCCGGTGGGCGTAGCGCCGCGGTGTCGGGATTGCTTCCTGGCAGGACGACCACATGCGTGCCGATGTTCACCCGATTGTAGAGATCTTCGATGTCGTCGTTGGCCAACCGGATGCATCCCGACGATACGAAGCTGCCGATCGTCGACGGCTGGTTGGTGCCGTGGATGCGATAGACCGTACTGCCGAGGTAGAGAGCGCGAGCGCCGAGCGGATTGGTTTCGCCCCCCGCCATGAAGCGCGGCAGATAAGGTTGCCGCTCGATCATTTCTTTCGGCGGGAACCAGTCCGGCCATTCCTTCATGCGGCTGATGCGTTCGGTGCCAGACCAGGTGAAGCCTTCACGCCCGACGCCGACGCCGTAACGAATCGCTCTGCCATTGCCGAGCACGAAGTAGAGGTAAGTGTTCGGCGTATCGATGATGATCGTGCCGGCCGGCTCGGTGGTGCTGAACTCGACGATCTGGCGCCGGAAGCGTTGCGGCAGCTCTTTGGCCGGGCCCTGCTCGGGCTGATCTTCCGGCGGCAAGGAGGCAATAACGTTTGAGCCGGCGCGCGGGGGCGCGGCACTGTTGCCGGGCGGCGCCATGGGAGCAGCGCCGCGGACCGAACCGGTCACATCGGCGGGACCCGGCACTGCGGCGACATCGCTGGGCGGCCGATCGATCGGGCCGCCAGTAACGACCGGTAAGGGCTGCGGCGGAAAAAACGGGCGGCCGACCGGCGGCGCCTCATAAACCTCTTCGCCCGGGGCAGGCTGGACATAACGCGGATCGATCGGGACGCCGCGGGCGTCCCGATAAATGGGGACTGGCGCCGGCGGGTGGTCCGGGGGCGGATAATATTGCGCTGCGGCACCGTAAGCCGAGCCGGCCAGCACCAAGGCGACGATCGCAACGCTAAAGCCTGACCGCAAAGAGAACCCCCGCTCGACCACTGATTTCCCCGGCGACCAGCTGAGTCTTGCCGTAACATTAGGCAGGAACAAGGCGAAATCCCCAGTTCCCTGGCCGCTTTTAGCCCCTGAAACGCCGCTTCAAAGGCATGGTGAATACCCCGTAACTGCTGTGAAGTATACTCTCCTGATGGTATAGAATTCGTCATCAGTCAGTTTCACGGCGGAGGCGGATATGGCGCGTACAGGTTTGTGGGCCGTCCTGCTTGTCTTGACTGCTTCGACCCCGCTGCACGCTCAAAATTCCGAAGCGCTCAATGACGTCAAGGCAAAGGTCTGGGAGGCCCAATTGGTGCAGCGAAACTTTGCTGCCGGGCTGCGGCATTGCAATGAGCTGAACGGAACGAATTTCTATTTCGAGACGCGAGATCGCGTGCTCAATCTGCAGGATTATCGCCGCTCGCTCGACAATCTCGCGGCGCAAGGAGCGTACAATCCGGAGACCAGGCGGCCCTGGAGTAAACAGGATGCCGACGCTCGTTGGGCGCAGGTGCAAAAAGACGCTGTCACCCATCAGGCGAATTGCGCCGCAGTCGCGAGCCTACCCTTCCTCGAAAAGAAGTTGAAGGAATTGGAGCAGCAGTCAGGCGCGCCGGTTGGCTCTGCTGCCAAGTAAGCCACCAAGTAAGCCGCACGTTATTTCTGATCCGCCTCTGCGCAGACGACATGCCCCGTCGGCTCGCGACGTGTTAGAACACGCCGCCATTGATCTGAAATCATCCAACAGGGGCAGCAGAAATGGACTGGACGGAGCGACGGGAGCGCTTGCGCTCGCTCATCGCGGGACCGCGTTGTATCTATCCGGGATCGGTCTACGACGCCATCTCGGCGCGCATCGCTGAAGACCTCGGCTTCGAAGCCGGCATGTTCGCCGGCTCGATTGCCTCATTCACGGTGCTCGGCGCACCCGATGTGGTGGTGCTGACGCTGACCGAATTCGCGCAGCAGGCCTATCGCATCAATCGCGCCGGCAAATTGCCGCTGCTGGTCGATGCCGATCATGGCTACGGCAATGCGCTGAGCGTCAAACGCACCGTCGAGGAACTTGAAACGGCCGGCGTTGCCGGCATGACGATCGAAGACACCGCGCTGCCGACGGGTTATGGCGCGAGCGGGCCTACTTTAATTCCGATCGCGGAAGGCGTCGGCAAGATGAGGGCGGCACTGGCGGGCCGCCAAGACAAGCGGCTTGTCATCATCGGCCGCACCAGCGCGATGGCCATCACCGGCGTCGACGACACCATCGCGCGGCTGAAAGCCTATGAGCAGGCCGGTGTCGACATGCTGTTCATGGCGGGAGTCAAAACCCGTGCGCAGCTCGACGCAGTGGCTAGCGCAGTCAAACTGCCGCTGTTTCTCGGCAGCCCAGGCGCGGAGCTTTACGATCTTGATTATCTCAGCGCGCGCAACGTCCGAGTTTGCCTGCAAGGCCACCTGCCGTTCATGGCCGCTGTGAATGCAGTGCACGAAACCATGAAGGCGCTGCGTGCCGGCACGCCGCCGGCCAATATAAAATCCGTTGCATCGCCCGATCTGATGAAACAGGTGACGCGTCAGGCCGACTATTCGCGGTGGTCAAAGGAGTTTCTGAGCGCGAGTCTGGCCGGCGGCTAAGCGCAATCAGACCGCGGCCGGGCTTGATCGCGGCGCAGAATGTCGACACATAGCGCAAGCCGGCATCTTGCCGGATGCCTTACCTAGGCCGCAAAATCGCAATGGAATCTGCCGCTGCGAGCGGGAATGAAGAAATGCCGTCCGTCAGCAATTGGAAAGTGCCAGCCGCGGTGCAACCCAAGCCCGGAGACTACGGCTATGACCTCGAACGCGCATTATCATGCGTGGTCGGGTTGCACGCCACGGTACCTTCGGATGCGTTCACGGCCGAGACGCTCGGCACCGAACGCGCCGGGAACGGCGTGTTCATTCGCGGCAACGGCCTGGTCCTGACCATCGCCTATCTGATCACCGAAGCCGACACGATCTGGATCGCGCTGAACGACGGCCGCTCGGTGCCCGGCCACGCGCTTGGCTATGACCAGGAAAGCGGCTTCGGCCTGGTGCAGGCGCTGGCCAAACTCGACGTGCCGTCGCTGGAGATCGGCGATTCGGCCGCGGCCTCGATCGGCGAGCGGGTCGTTGTCGGCGGCTTCGGCGGGCGGCACCGCTCGGTGGCGGCGCGCATCGTCGCCAAACAGGAGTTCGCCGGCTATTGGGAATACGTGCTCGAGGAGGCCATCTTCACCGCCCCCGCGCATCCGAATTGGGGCGGCACCGCTTTGATCGGGCCGGCTGGCGATCTCCTCGGCATCGGCTCGCTGCAGTTGCAGCACGCCGCCGAGCGGGGTCAGACCCAGAACATCAACATGATGGTGCCGATCGATCTGTTGAAACCGATCGTCGACGATCTCATGAAATTCGGCCGCCGCAACGCGCCGCCGCGGCCGTGGCTCGGCCTTTACGCAACCGAAGTCGAGAATCGTCTGGTCATTGTCGGTCTCGCCGATCGCGGACCGGCAAAGAAAGCGGATCTGCGCACCGGCGACATCGTGATCTCGGTCGCCGGCAAGGACGTACACGATCTCGCCGGCTTCTTCCGGCGCATCTGGGCGCAAGGCCAAGCCGGCGTGGAAATCCCGCTGACGATCTATCGCGACGGCGAGACGATGCAGGTGCGCATCAAATCGGGCGAGCGCAGCAAATTTCTCAAAGGCCCGAGCCTGCATTGATCTCTGCAAACAAAGCGCGCAGCCCTTCGCGATAGGTCGGAAAGCGCAGGGTAACCCCAAGTTCGCGCTTGAGTTCGTCGTTGCGCACGCGCCGGCACTCTTGCCAGAAGCTTAAGCCCATTTCCGACATTGACGGCGCGGCTTGCGCGAATGGAATTTCCGGCGGCGGCTCGCGACCCATCAACTGCGCCGCGAATACGATCGGGTCGGCCGGCGGCGACGGCTCGTCATCGGCAAGATTGAACACGCCGTCGGCACCGCGCGCGAACGCGACATCGATCGCCTGCGCGATATCGCCGACGTGAATACGATTGAAAACCTGACCCGCTTTGACGATGCGGCGCGCTTTGCCGCGCGCGAGCGCAACGAACGCATTCTGTCCGGGACCGTAAATGCCGGCGAGACGCAATACCGCGACGCGGACGCCATCCCGCGCGCCGAATTGTTGCCAGGCCTGCTCGGCAGCTGCACGCCAGCGGCTGCGCTCCGAGCTCGGGGCTGGCGGCGTTCGCTCGTCGACCCAGCCGCCGCCATGGTCGCCATAAACGCCCACCGTCGAGAGATAGACAACAGAGCGCAGACCATCTCGCGCAGCGAGAGCGCCGCCGCACGCGGCGAGCACCGGATCGCCGCTGGCATCCGGCGGGATGGAGACGAGCGCATAGTCTGCCGCGGCGATTGCGCTTTCGAGCTCCGCCGTCGCCCGCATGCCGTCAAATACGACGGCCCGCACTGCTCCGGCCTGATAGGCGTTCAAGATCCCGGCACGTTCGGGGCGGCGAACGGTGCCGATGACGCGCTCGAACTTGCCGCCGAATTCCGCGATGAAGTGTTCGGCGCAATAGCCGAAGCCGAAGCAGACGAGTGTGGCCATTAATGCCGAGCCTCGCCAACAGACTCGCCAAGAGCCGCGGCCCATTCTGCGCTCAATTCCGGATCGGCCTCGTTATCGCGGCGCGTCTTCGCACATTGTCTGAGCCGGTGGCGATCCAGCCGGCCGAGCGCCCAAACTGCGGCGCCGCGCACCAGTGGCGATTCATCGTCCAGCAGCCGCTCGGCTTCCGCAGCGAGATTGGCGTCGCCGGAATTGCCGACGGCGATCAGCACATTGCGGACGAAACGCGCGCGCCCCATACGCTTGACCGCGCTTTTGGCGAACAAGGCGCGGAATGCGGCGTCGTCGAGCCGCGCGAGATCGGCAAGCGACGGCGCGCGCAGCGCTTCGCGCGCGGCGAGCTTTGCTTCGCGGCCGGCCACCGCGAATTTGTTCCAGGGGCAGACCGCGAGACAATCGTCGCAGCCATAAATGCGATTGCCAATCAGCGGACGAAGTTCGCGCGGGATTTGGCCTTTGTGCTCGATGGTTAGGTACGAGATGCAGCGCCGCGCATCGAGCTGGTACGGCGCGGGAAATGCGGCGGTCGGACAAATATCGAGGCAGGCGCGGCACTGGCCACAATGATCGGTCTCGGCCATGTCGGGCGGCAAGTCGAGCGTCGTAAATACTCCACCGAGGAACAGCCACGAGCCGAACTGCCGCGACACCAAATTGGTATGCTTTCCTTGCCAACCCAGCCCCGCAGCGGCTGCCAGCGGCTTTTCCATCACCGGCGCGGTGTCGACAAAAACTTTCACGTCGCCGCCGGCGCGGTCGATGAGCCAGCGCCCGATTTGCTTGAGCCGCGATTTGATTAGGTCGTGATAGTCGTCGCCGCGTGAATAGACGGAAATGGCGCCGCGATTTCGTTCCTGGAGAACGGCAAGTGGATCGCAATCCGGCCCGTAATTGACGCCGAGCATTAGGATCGAACGCACCTCGGACCACAGCGCCCGAGGGTCGCCGCGCCGCTCGGCATTGGCCGCCATCCACGCCATGTCGCCGTGGGCGCCGGCGGCGAGAAATTCCCGCAAGCGCGGCGCCGCCTGCGGGATGGCGTCAGGCCGAACGATGCCGACGACATCAAAGCCTGACGCCCGCGCGGCAGCGATCAGTTCGGCCTTCAACGCGGTGAGATCTAGAAATCGAGATCGGCGTAGGTTTTGGACGGCGCCAGGCCGGGCAGCGCCTCGGCCAGCAGCCCGCGAAACGACGGCCGCGATTTGATCCTCGCGTACCAGCTTTTGGCGGTTTCGTCCTCGTCCCACGGCACATCGCCCAAATAGTCGGCGACGGACAGGTGCGCCGCCGCGCTCAAATCGGCATAGGTCAGGTTGTCGCCGGCGAGCCAGTCGCGCTTACGGATGAGCCAGCCGATATAGGCTAGATGGTACTTGATGTTGCTCTTTGCAGCACGAAGGGTTTCGGTATCCGGCGGTCCGCCGCCGCCGCCGGCCGGTATGTAGCGCTTGTAGACCCGCTCCATAACCAGAGGGCCGCTCGCCTCTTCGAAGAATTTGTCGTTAAACCAGCTCATCAGACGCCGCACCTCGATGCGCCCGCCGTGTTCGGCCGGCAGAAGGCGGTGCTCGGCCGCAGCGGCGCCGCGGGTCTCGTCGACATATTCGGCAATCACGCCCGCGCCGGGCACCGCCGGTGCACCCTCTTCCACCAGAACCGGCGTGCTCCCCGCCGGATTGAGCATCAAGAACTCCGCTCGTCGTTCCCACACCCGCTCTTCGACGAGCTTCGGCGTCAAACCGTATTCTTCGAGTACGAGGCGCACGAAGCGGGAATGCGGACAAATCGGATGGTGGAACAGCGTCAACATTGCGCAGCGAGCCTAGGCAGCGAGCTTGCCGAAAAATCGGCCTTACAGCATGATCTTCTAAGAATCGCGCTCACGAAAAAACCCTAGAGGCCGGTTTTGCTTTCGTCAAAACCGGCACCCTCGCCAATATAGAGAGCGCGCTTTTCGAACACATCTTGCCACGCGGTCCGACAACCTGAGGCAGCAATCCGGAATAACCCTTCCGTCGCGGAGCTTACATGACATTGGATCTTATCAAGGCGGTCTTCCTCGGCATCGTCGAAGGCCTTACTGAATTCATTCCGGTATCGTCGACCGGCCATCTTCTGCTGGTCGGCCATTTCTTCGGTTTCGACGACGAATCGTTCGGCAAGAGCTTTGATGTGCTGATCCAGCTCGGCGCCATCTTGGCGCTGCTGTCGATCTACTTCTCGCGGCTGTGGCGCCTGTTTCTCGGCATGTTCACCAATCGCGACGATCAGCGCTTCGTTATCGGAGTACTGGTCGCCTTTCTTCCCGCCATGGTGATCGGGGCCTTGGCCTACGGGACCATCAAGAGCGTGCTGTTCAACGTCTGGATCGTTTGCGCCATGCTCGTGGCCGGCGGCCTCGTGCTGTTGTGGATCGACCGCCTCAAGCTCAAACCGCGCTATCACGACGCCACCAAATTCACGCTGCCAATGTATTTGGGGATCGGCGCGATGCAGTGCCTCTCCATGGTGCCGGGGGTGTCGCGCGCCGGAGCCACAATCGTCGGCGCCATGTTGTTTGGCGCCGACAAGAGGGCCGCCACCGAATTCTCGTTCTGGCTGGCGATGCCGACCATGGTCGGCGCATTCGCGTTCGAGGCATATAAAAACCGCAGCGAATTCACCGGCGGCAACATGCTGATCATTGCCGTCGGCTTTGCCGTCTCGTTCATCTGCGGCTGGTTCGTGGTCAAGACGCTGCTCGGTTACGTCGCCCGCCATGGCTTTGCGCTGTTCGCCTGGTGGCGGATTGTGGTCGGTGGCGTGGGTCTACTTGCCCTGTTCATTGGCCTGTGAAGCGCATCCCGCGGCCGTTAAGATCACACTCGCACAGGGTGGGGTTTGGACAACCTCGAAAGGATCACTCCATGGCCAAAAAGCAATCGGCGGAGAGCGTCTATCGCATTGTCGACGTGGTCGGCGTCAGCGAGAAATCTTGGGAAGATGCAGGCCGGCGCGCCATCGAAACGGCCGCGACTTCGCTGCGCGATCTGCGCGTCGCCGAAGTCATGAAGATGGACATGAAAGTCGAAGACGGCAAAGTGACCGCCTTTCGCACGCGCGTGGCGCTGTCGTTCAAATACGAAGGTTGAAACTCGCAGGATCGCGTGCTGGTCGAGGCCCGCACAAGCACCCGTAAAATTTTACCGTCGCTTCCGTCCGCCGGGCGGAAGCGGCGTCGCGTTTGCATGCGCGCAAGTGACTAGGCGACGTACGGATTGAATTGGCCGGTCTTGCGGAATCGCCACAGATAAGTCGGCACGATCGCCTCGATCGATTCCGGCGTGATGCCGATTGCTTCCAGCGTTCGGCCGTCGCGCTTGGCATCATCCGACACGACATTATCTACTTTGAGCAGTTCGACCTGATCCGGGGTGATCGGCGGTTTCGGCAAAAATTGCAGGATCATCGCCTGCAGCTTCATCAGCGCGAACGGCACCGGAACCAGCAGGCGGCGCCGCTGGATGGTAACGAGAACAAACTGCATCAATTGCTTGAACGTGCGCACATCGGGGCCGCCAAGCTCGTAAACAAGGCCTGGGCGCAAATCGCCATCTACCGCTCTGGCGATCGCTTCGGCGACATCGCCGGCAAAAACCGGCTGCATGCGCGTGAGCCCGCCGCCGACCAGCGGCAGTGCCGGCGCAATGCGCGCGAGCGCGGCGAAGCGGTTGAAGAAATCATCCTCTGGACCAAAGATGATCGAGGGCCGCACGATTATCGTGGCCTGATCCGCCGCTAACACCAGCCGTTCACCTGCGGCCTTAGCTTGAGCATAGCGGGAGCTCGATTTTTCATCGGCGCCGACGGCGGAGACATGAACGAGCGGCGCCGAAACGGCCTGAGCCGCGCGCGCCACCGTTTGCGCACCGGCCGTCATCACCGTGTCAAAGCGCTGGCCGCCGCGTTCGAACAAAATGCCGACCAGGTTGATCACCACATCGGCGTCGCGCACCGCCGCCGTGACCGATTCCGGGTAGCGAAGATTGGCTTGCACGGCGTGGATCTGGCCTACCCGGCCCATCGGCTGCAAATGCCCGGCTAATTCCGGACGGCGCACTGCGACCCGGACGCGGTAGCCACGCTTGGCCAGCGCGCGCACCACGTGACGACCGAGAAAACCCGTGCCGCCGAATACTGCGACGAGCGTTTCCTGCCTGTTCCTGAGCGCCATGCGACGGCGAGATACATGATCGGTTCTGCGCTGTATAGGGGACCGGCGCCTGGGTGAAGGCTTCGACGAACCCTTCGATTGACAACGCGACGGACGCTTTCTACCTATCGCCGCAATCGACCATCGCCCCTCGCCGAAATGACAGAAGTAACGGCGGAAGCCCAGGTGGCGGAATTGGTAGACGCACTAGTTTCAGGTACTAGCGCCGCGAGGCGTGGAGGTTCGAGTCCTCTCCTGGGCACCAAAGCTACCTACGATCAACAACAATAGCTGCTATCTGACCGGTGATGCGCAGTAACGCGCGGCTGCAGCCGTGTAAAAAAACGAGGCCGCCAGAGCGGGCGGCCTCGCAACGGTCATGCGACTCGCAAGCGGTCAAAAGTCCGTCCAGGACTCGCCCTTCCAGTAACCGCGGCCTTCATGCTCGCGGAAGGTGATGCCGGGACCCGCTCGCCAATCATCTTCGTGGATGACCACGCCGGCGGACGGTGGATAAGTGTAGCGCTCGTGAGTATGCCAACAAACGTTACCGTTACACACGACCGCCGCCGAAGCGGTTAGTACGGAAGAGGCCAGAATGGCCGCGCCCGCGGTCGCACCGAGAACAACTTTGGTAATAGAGGTCATTGTCGCCGCTCCTTTGTTCAGCAGCAAACCAACAACCAAGCGCCGTCGATGTTCCGACGGAACATTGACTAGAATCTCATGGTTCCAACAATGGAACGTCTGGCCGCCGACGCTGGCAGCGCTTTGGGGAGGAAAGGCAAAGAGTTAAACTTCGCGTGCAGAAGCGACACGCCGCAGCTGCACCATCACTCCTCGCATGAATGGCCGAACTGCGCCAAAGCTTCGTCGAGATAATCGGCCAACAGCGGCATGCCGAGCAGATATGAGGCCGTTCGTTTGTTGTGGGCGCGCGCAGCCTCGGCGCGCAACTCGTCCCAATCCTCCAGCGACCCGTCGCCGCGACCGAGCCAGGCGAGCGTGACCAGATCGATCTGTTCGTCCTCGCTCATGGCGAAAATCGCGGCGGCGATTTCCTGCACCACCGGATCGTCGCGGTGGTCTTCCAGCACCGCTACCATCGCGTCGTCGGTCGGGTTGGAGCCGTCGTCGGGATCGGTCACGACATCCTTGGCGTCGAATTCGCGCACCTTGGCGATGATGTAACAGACCTTTTCGGGCGAGATCGACAGATCCGGCGTGTCGTCGACGTCTTCATCTGCCGTTTCATCTGCCATTTCATCTGCCATGGCGATCCTCAACAAGCCGAGCGAGCAAACACCGGCCGAAATGCTGGGCCCGGCAGCGCCCGGCCCTGCCCCGGCAAAATCCATTGGCGCAGAGAACGTTCCAGCCGCGGCGGGAAAAAATCAACCCTTCGCGACGATTGTGCAAATAAGGCCTTGGAATCCCGTGGATCGCGCGCGATAACGGCCGCATGACCATCCGACTGCATCGCGGCGATTTGCCGGACGTTTCACGCTACAGGGGCGCCGTTGCGATCGATACCGAGACCATGGGGCTGGATGTAACCCGCGACCGGCTGTGCGTGGTGCAACTATCGCCGGGTGACGGCTCCGCCGACGTCGTGCAGATCCCGCCGCGCGGCGCCGATGCGCCCAATTTGAAACGGCTGCTCGCCGACAAGACGCTCCTAAAGATCTTTCATTTCGCCCGTTTCGATCTCGGCGTTCTCGCCAAGACATTCGGCCTCATGTCAGAGCCGGTCTATTGCACCAAGATCGCCTCACGGCTGGCGCGAACCTATACGGACAAACACGGGCTGAAAGACCTGGTGCGCGAAGTCCTTGGGCAAGAGCTGTCCAAGCAGCAGCAATCCTCCGATTGGGGCGCTCCCGAATTGAGCGAAGCGCAGGTTGCCTACGCGGCCGCCGATGTCATCCACCTCCATGCGCTCAAGCAGCGGCTCGATGTCATGCTTGCCCGCGAAGGCCGCGAACAATTGGCGGAGGCGTGCTTTCGCTTCCTGCCGGATCGGGTCCGGCTCGACCTCGCTGGTTTCGCGGGCGAGGATATTTTCGCCCATTCCTGAGGCGTGGCGCCGGCTAAGTGCCTGAAATAACAGCTTTCGCCGTGCCATATTCGCAGGCGCATTTTTGTGAGACAAAACAACCCAAACCGTGGTCTAAGTCCGACTCAAGGGGCAGCGTGAAGGGATAAGTGCTTGGCCATTCTCTACCCCGGGCACGCGGCGAAGGCATTTTCGGCGAATTCCCGCGGCGACTTCGAGCGCAGCTATCGCGTGGCGTTGCGGCACAGCAGGCATGTGCGCTGGCTGCGCATCTGCGTCCCTGCCGGAATCGCGGCGTTGCTTTTGACTGTGATCGGCATCAACTACATGCCGCCGATTGGCGGCTTTCGGCTGCCCGGCGAACTCGGCAAGCTCGTCATCCACGGCACGCGGATAACGATGCAGCAACCGCGGCTGGCCGGCTACACGGTCGATTCCCGCGCTTATGAATTTTCGGCGGATGCGGCCGGCCAAGACATCACCAAGCCCAACCTGGTCGAGCTGCACCAGCTTCACGCCAAGATGGAGCTGCAGGACAACAGCACGGTTGAGATTTCAGCGGTGTCCGGAGTCTACGACGCCAAGACGGAAATGCTGACATTGCACGAGAATATTCAACTCGTTTCCTCGAGCGGTTACGAGGGACGTCTGATCGAGGCCGTGATCGACGTACGCAAAGGCAATGTGGTCTCGGACAAGCCGGTGTCGGTGAAAATGCTCGATGGCTTTCTCAACGCCAAGCGGCTCGACATCGTCGACCGCGGCAGCGTCGTCCGTTTCAGCGACGTCGCCATGACGCTGCTGCCCGGCAAACGCGCGTCCGCCGAGGCTGCTAAAACGAGCGAGCCATGATGCGGCGGTTCGCAACGATTGTCGCGACGGCGACGTTTTGTGTCGCATTCGCCGGCCCGGCGCCGAAGGCTTTTGCACAAACACACCTCGCCCAAGGAGGCGCCGCTTCCACCCCGGCCAAACCGGGGCAATTCGAAAACAAGGACGCCCCGGTTCAGATCGAAGCCGCCACGCTTGAGGTTCACGACAAGAGCAAGACCGCGACGTTTTCCGGCAATGTTCAGGTGGTGCAAGGTGACACCACGATGCGGTGCCGCAGCCTCGTTGTTTTTTACGGCCAGGAAGTCGGCATCGGTGAATCGACCGGCGAAGCAACGGCGAGTGTCGGGAAATCTCCGTCCGGCGGAACGAAGGGTGCGCAAAATATCCGCCGCATTGAGGCGCGCGGTGGAGTGACAGTCCTCACCAAAGATCAGAGCGCGAGTGGCGACCTCGGCATTTACGATCTCAAGACCAAGACCATCACGTTGAGCGGCAATGTCGTGGTCAGTCAGGGTCAGAACGTCATCCATGGCGAACGGGTCGTGGTCGACACCGAGACTGGAAATGCGCGGGTCGAGTCGGCCGGCAGCGGCGCCGGGGCGAACGCGGCCGGCGGGGGCCGGGTGCGTGCTTTGATCCAACCCGGCAAGGGCCAGGGCGGCGCGTCCAATTTCATGACGATCGGGCCCGGTCGGCCAAATTGAGCCGCCGCGGCCTGCACCAAAGCCCAGCGAAATCGGCTAAGCTTCGTAAACGACGGGCATCGTTTCGCGATTCTAGAGACGCAATTTGGGGCGCAATTTGCGACATCGGCTCACGGGATAACGGATTTTGGTCCAGGACCTTTTCTCATATTTCCGCCGCCGCAATTCAATGAGGCCTTCGCCGCCGCTCGCCGAAGATGAGGCGATCGACCTGGCCTCGATCGGTGGCGCGATCAGCACGGTCTATCTCGACATCGCGTGCGTACCGGTGCCGGCAGAGAAGGTACGTGCCAAAAGTCCTCCGCTCAGTCCACCAGCAGGTCCGCCGGCAGATTCACCAGCACCAAGTTCACCGCGAAGCCCGGCCCCGGCCCAGCCGCCGGCGGCCCCAACGCGGCCGCAGCGCCAGCCCGACGCGCCGGTCGGTCAAGGCAGCGGTCAGCGCCCAGCGATGCGATCGCGCCGCCGCGGCGGCAACGGTGCCGCACCGCCCGAACGCAAGGCGCTGCTTTCGGTTCATGGCGTCGCCAAGAGCTTTGTCGGCCGCAAAGTCGTCAGGGGTGTGAGCCTTTACGTGCGCAAAGGCGAGGCTGTCGGGCTTTTAGGCCCCAACGGCGCCGGTAAAACGACGGTGTTCTACATGATCACCGGCCTCATCAAGGCCGATGAAGGCCGTATCGAGCTCGACGGTTGCGAGGTGACGCAGCTGCCAATGTATCAGCGTGCGCGGTTGGGTATCGGCTATCTGCCGCAAGAAGCGTCGATCTTCCGCGGCCTGACGGTCGAGGAAAACATCCGCGCCGTGTTGGAAGTCGTCGAGCCGGACGCTCGACGCCGGACTCATGATCTCGAGGCGCTGCTCGAAGAGTTCAACATCGCGCGGTTGCGCAAAACGCCGGCGATCGCGTTGTCTGGCGGCGAGCGGCGCAGGGTCGAAATCGCCCGTTCGCTGGCGACCCGGCCAAATTACATGCTGCTCGACGAACCATTCGCCGGCATCGACCCGATCGCGGTCGGCGATATCCAAACACTGGTCCGTCATCTGACCAATCGCGGCATCGGCGTGCTGATCACCGATCACAATGTGCGCGAGACACTCGGCTTAACCGACCGCGCCTACATCATCTATTCCGGCGAAGTGCTCATGGAGGGCCGCGCCCACGACATCGTCAACAACCCTGACGTGCGACGGCTCTATTTGGGCGAGGAGTTCCGCCTTTAATTTCTTACGCCAGAACGGCTGGCGAGGGCGGTGCCGATGTTGTAAGCACAAACAAGCAAGAATCGGACCAAGTCGCACAGGCTGCGGATGGCGCTGACCCAAAGACTGCAAATCCGGCAAAGCCAGGCGCTAGTCATGACGCCGCAGCTGATGCAGGCCATCAAGCTGCTGCAGCTCTCGAATCTCGATTTGGCGACCTATGTCGAAGCGGAACTCGAACGCAATCCGCTGCTCGAGCGCGGCGCCGATGGCGAACCAGCCGCGGCCGCTGGCACCACAGATGCAACAGCCAATGGTACAGCTGGCACAGCCGAGGACGGCGCGTCGCCCGCCGCCGAGTTCGCCGACAATCCGCGCGGCGAGGAGCCGCACGAACACCCGCTCGAGGATGGATCGCTTGACGACGGCGCGCCGGCACGCCCGCGGCTTGCCGATATGCCGGCCGGCTATTCGGAATGGGCTGCAGTCTCGGCGAACCGGCGCGACGATGGCGACTACAACCTCGAATCATACGTTTCCGCCGAGCCGACGTTGGCAGATTGGCTGCGCGAACAAGTGACGTTGGCCATTACCGATCCGGTCCAGCGCATGATCGGTTACTATCTCGTCGATCTGGTTGACGAATCCGGTTACATCGCGGGCGATCTTGCGGCTGCGGCCGAAAGGCTTGGGACCGGCTTTGCCGAGATCGAGGCGGTGCTCGCCATTTTGCAGGCTTTTGAGCCTCCCGGCATTTGCGCACGCGACCTCGCCGAGTGCCTGGCCATCCAACTCAAGGAGCGCAATCGCTACGATCCGGCGATGGCAGCCCTGATTGGCAGGCTCGATCTCGTGGCCCGACGCGACTTCGCCGCCTTGAAGAAAATCTGCGGCGTCGGCGATGAAGATCTCGCCGAAATGATCGCCGAGCTTCGGCGTCTCAATCCGAAGCCCGGCCTGGCCTTCGGTTCAACCATCGTTCAGCCGATCGTACCTGACGTGTTCGTGCGCGCCGCGCCGGATGGCGCTTGGCTGGTCGAACTCAATTCCGACACGCTGCCGAAGGTCTTGGTCAACCAGATCTATTACGCGAAGGTTTCTGCGACCGCGCGGCGCGATGCCGAAAAGTCCTATCTCGCCGACTGTCTGCAGAATGCCACTTGGCTTGTTCGTGCGCTCGATCAGCGCGCCCGAACCATCCTCAAGGTCGCCAACGAGATCGTGCGGCAGCAGGATGCGTTTTTTGCCCGCGGTGTCGAGCATTTGCGCCCGCTCAACCTCAAGACCGTTGCCGAAGCGATCGGTATGCACGAATCGACGGTGTCGCGGGTTACCGCCAACAAATACATGGCCACCAGCCGCGGCATTTTCGAACTGAAATATTTCTTTACCTCGGCGATCGCCGGAGCGCATGGCGGCGAAGCGCATTCCGCCGAGGCGGTGCGTCACCGCATCCGTCAATTGATCGATGCGGAAGGCGCATCCGCCATTCTGTCCGACGACACCATCGTGGAAAAGCTGCGGGAAGCTGGGATTGATATCGCGCGGCGGACGGTAGCCAAATACCGGGAATCCATGCGGATCCCCTCGTCCGTCCAGCGGCGCCGAGAGAAGCAAGCTGCAATCGTGGACTGAGTTTATAAGTGCGACGCGTCCACTTAAGGCGTCATCGCGCTGAACCGGTCCAAGTCAGGATCTAGCTCAACTGGGGCCGGTTCGATGACTTCCAATCGTTTTCGGTGAAGAGGCTGCCCATGCCATTTCGTGTGTCGGGGAAGAATCTTGACTTGGGCGAGGCGCTGCGGGAACGCATCAATGCGCGAATAGCGCAGGCCGTGAGCAAATATTTCGACGGCGGCTATTCGGGCCATGTCACGCTGGCCAAAGACGGCTTCGGCTTCCGCACCGAATGCGCGATCCATCTCGACTCCAAAATCACGCTGCATACCGAAGGCATGGCGCCGGACGCCTATGCCAGTGCCGACCAGGCGGCGCTGCGCATCGAAAAACGGCTTCGCCGCTACCACGGCCGGCTCAAGGAGCATCGGCACGAGCGGGGCGACATGGGACCTTCCAGCATCGCCGCAACCTATGTCATCGAGGCGCCGCAGAACGACGATGCCGTCGACGTCGACAGTTTCACGCCGGTGATCATTGCCGAATCGACAACGACCTTGAAACGCCTTTCGGTCAGCGAGGCAGTGACCGAACTCGACATGACCGGCGTGCCGGTCCTGGTCTTTCGTCACGCCGCCCACGGCGGAATAAACGTGGTTTACCGGCGGCCGGACGGCCATTTCGGCTGGATTGATCCTGCGGCTTCTTCACCGCGCGATGCCCATTGACGCGCTCGCGCGTCGTCCCTATGGTCCGCCGCCTTTAAGCACCCTCCTGGAACGTTCGGCTAACGCCCACCGGGAGAATTCACGCCTAAACGTCGGCGCGCTGCCAAAAAAGCTTCGTCCTCAGGTTCCATACATGCCGCTCACCGATCTGATCGCGCCAAACGCGATTCTCCCGGCGCTAAAGGTCAACAACAAGAAACAGGTGCTGCAAGAGCTTGCGGCGCGTGCCGCCGTGCTGACCGGGCAGAACGAACGGGCGATTTTCGATCTCCTGATGCAGCGGGAGAAACTGGGCACCACCGCGATCGGCAATGGTGTTGCCATTCCCCACGGTAAAATGCCCACGCTGAGCCGATTGTTCGGGCTGTTCGCGCGGCTCGAGCGTCCGGTCGATTTCGACGCCCTCGACAATCAAGCGGTCGATCTGGTTTTTCTGCTACTCGCGCCCGAGGCGGCCGGCGCCGATCATCTCCAGGCCTTGGCGCGCATTGCTCGATTGATGCGGGATCAGACCGTGGTGCACAAATTGCGCGCCACCCACGACGCCGAATCGCTCTACGCGGTCTTGGCTATGCCTTCGGCTTCGGCGGCATGAACAGGAATCAGTGCACGCTGACCGTCTCCAGCTCCTGACTCCAGGCATTGGCGACTGCGGCTTCGCGGCTGTCGGTGAGCATGATCGGCGTGCCATCAGCGGCATGAAGCGCGAACAGCTTCTGGCCCGGCGCCATCTGCGGCACATCGGCTTGCGGAAATAAGGTTCGAACGTCCTCGGATCGGATCGTCTTGACGTAGGCGATGCGGCCGTCGCCAAGCTGGGCCAGCGCCTCCGGCGACATTTCAAACTTGTTTTCAGTACGATTCATATTGATCATGGCGCTCGACTCCTTTCTTACTCGGTCGAGTCGTTTCCTTGTTAATCGGACTCCTTGATCGATATCGATCTAACAACGCGCTCCGGCTCCAGACGCACCAGATCAATCGATAACAATCCATTTTTCAGGTCCGCACCCGACACCTCCATTCCATCCGCCAAGACAAACGTGCGCTGAAACTGACGCGCCGCGATACCACGGTGAATGTATTGCCGGCTTTTGTCGTCCTGCTGACGACCGCGAATAACGAGTTGGTTCTCCTCTACGGTGACCTCAAGTTGATCGCGGGTGAAACCGGCGATCGCAAGGGTAATGCGCAAGCGCTCGGGACTGTTCCCGTCGCGTGGAACCCGTTCGATGTTATAGGGGGGATAGCCGTCTGCTGCTTTTCCGACTCGATCAAGCACGCGCTCGATCTCATCGAAGCCGAGAAGGAACGGACTCGAAAGCGACGGCACCCTCGACATGATTCCAAAGCCCTGTTGGAAGCGACTTTGCGGGGCCCTTATGGCACCCCTGCCGGGCGGAACGCTTCCGCTTCGACCTAATTAAATATGGTGGGCAAAGGCTGCGGGTTCAAGGAACTTGCGCGGTAGCGCCAAGCCCGCGCTCACGGCAGCTTGAGCGGGCCGGGCATGGCTCGTTCGGCCTCGGCGGCAAGCTGGGCTTCGTGCCGGTGTATGAAAATGCCACCGACGATGAATCCCAGGATCGTGATGATCACCAAGACAATGACGATCGGCCCCTCGAGCCGCTTGATGCCGAGGCCGAATGCATAGGCGGCATAGCCGTAGCTCAGCGCCCATAGTGCCGAGCCGACGATATTGGCGACCAGGAAATTGCGCCACGGCATCATATTGCAACCGGCAAACACGCCGGCGATGGTGCGCAGCACCGGCACGAATTGGGCGATGAAAACGATCTTGCCGCCATGACGTAGAAATAAATATTGTCCGAGTTTGATCCGGCTTTGCGTCATCCGTATGTAACTGCCATAGCGCAGCAACAGCCAATAGCCATACTCGCGGCCGATTACGTAGCCGACCATCCGCCCGACGATGGCTGTTGCCCCCGCCGTTATAATGACCGAGACGATGCTCAGATCGGGTTTGGTGCCGGCATAGATCGCGGCTGCAAGCAACGCCGTCTCGCCTGGCAGCGGAAACCCGACGCATTCCAGACCAACGACCGCGCCGACGGCGACAAGGCCATAGGTGTGGATAAGATACTGAAGAAACTCCATGCGGGGGGCCCAGCTGCCGAAAGCGTTCAATTAAACCTGTTCAGCACAGTAAACATAATTGCGCAAAGGTATTGCGTCGAGTTTGCCCAGTTCGAGTCCGGACATATCACGGCTTTGAGTCACTGCCAGCCGCTCGCATAGCCCGCCGGCGAGCCATCGCTGCAAACCGTACCGGCTTGATAGCGGCATGGGAAGCGCAAGCGCCACGCAGCGACGGTAACGATCTTCTTGTTGCGGCTTGCCGCGCGCGATATTTTTCCGACAAAGGAGTGAAGGCCATGATGTCAACTGTGATCGGCGGCGCCATGCTGCCGCACGCGCCGCAGTTCTTCACCATGCCGGAGACAGAGGACAAGGCTGTGGTCGCGCATGTACGCGAAGTCGCGGCTGATATTGGCCGCAGGCTTCGTGCGCTCGACCCCGATCTCTGGATTATCTTTTCCAACGACCATGCCGAACAGTTCTTTCACACCACGGCTCCGCCGTTCACGGTTCATGTCGGCGGCGAAGCAAATGGCGAATTCGCCGGTCGAAAATTCCACTGGAGAATTCCGAGCGAAGTCGGCTTCGAACTGGTGCGGCAACTGTACCGGCAGAACTTCGATCCGGCATTCACATCGACCGCCAAGATCGACTATGCCATCGGCATTCCGCTGACTCACCTTGGCCACACCGGCCCGGTGCTGCCAATTTACGTGAATGCTTATTTGCCGCCGCAGCCCACCATGGAGCGCTGTTACGCGTTCGGGCAGGCGGTCGCGCGCACTGTCACCGCGCTCGGATTGAAGACCGTGATATTGTCGAGCGGCGGCATGTCACATTTTCCCGGCACGGATCGCTACGCCAATCCCGAGCTCGGCTGGGACCGTCGCGTTCTGGAAAAGCTCGCCGCCGGAAATCTCAAAGCGCTGATCGGCTTTGATGAAGCCGAGCTTGACGAAACCGGCAATATTGAGCTGCGCTGTTGGGCCTGCGCGGCGGGCGCTTTGGGCGAACGCAAGCCGGAGGTAGTCTCGATGGATCCGAGTTGGCACCACAATTACGCCTCGCTGGGCTGGATCGGCGCAGATGCGGAGCATGGGCACGCTGCGCATTATCCCTCGATCAAACCCGAACTGGTGGAGCTCACATCGGCATTGCACGGACTCGCCCACGATCCCGAACAGCGCGCGCAATTCTTGGCGGACGCACGAGCCTTTGCGGATCGCTTCCGGCTGCCGCCGGAGCAGCGCGAAGCCTTGATCAAGCTCGATCTGTCCTCGATGGTGAAAATGGGAGCGCATCCGCTGACGCCGTTTTTGGCACAGTTGCACATTGAGCGGCTGCGGCCGAAATCGGCGAAGCAGTCAGCCCAGGAAGGCAGCTGATGAAAGACGCGGAGCCATGCCGGCAAACGCGGAGTAGCCCTTGCGAAACGTAAGTCTGCTGCTCAGCTTGCTTTTTGTGCTCACCGCCTGCGGGCACGATGTCGTCCCCGACGGCGACAGCGGAATCAATGTTTATCCGGCCAACTACAAGTCGGACATTCTCGCTGCGATGCATGCCTATCTGAATAACCCAACCGGAATTCGCGATGCTGTTATTTCCGAACCCACGCTAAAATGGTCCGGCAACGTCAATCGCTATGTAACCTGCCTGCGATTCACCCCGAAAAAAAACGCCAGCGAATATGGCGGCCCCAGAGAGATTGCCGCCGTGTTCATGGGCGGACGGCTGGATCGATTTGTCGATTTGCCGAAAACCGAGTGCACTGGCGCAACCTATGCGGCATTTCCGGAGCTGCAAAACATGCCGCCGTAAAAGCCATCCAGGCAAACGCACGCCAAATTTGCTTCTGGAACAGTAGCAACACTGCCGCGACCCAATGAACGTCCCAAAGGAACGCCCTCATGCAAAACAAACAATACGATCGCGCCGCGCAGGACATCGGCAATATCGTCAATCTCGGTCACGTCAATGTCTGTATCAGCGATCAGCACATCGCGACGCACTACTACGTCAGCGGACTGGGACTGACGCGCGATCCATTCCTCAATACGGGCGCTGGCAACATGTGGATCAATGTCGGCATGAGCCAATTCCACTTGCCGATGGGAACGCCAGAAATCCTGCGCGGCGTGACTGGACTGGTAGTGCCTGATCGTCGCGCGCTCCTCGATCGCCTCGCGCGCGTCCGCAAAGCGCTGGCCGGGAGCAAGTTCGACTTCCGCGAAAGCAACGATTGCGTCGAGACGATTTGCCCTTGGGGCAACCGCATCCACGTGCATGCGCCCGACCCGGAACGTTTTGGCCGCGTTCAGCTTGGCATGCCTTACGTTCGGTTCGACGTCCGGCCCGGGACCGCGGCGCGCATCGCGCGGTTTTATCGCGAGGTGCTGAGCGCGCCCGCCGATGTCATCAAAAACGGCGCCGGCCCGGCGGAGGCGCGCGTGCAAATCGGCGAGAAACAATATTTCTATTTCCGTGAAACCGACGCACCCGAACGGCCGTACGACCGTCATCACGTGCAGATCTACATCGCCGATTTTTCGGGCCCGCACCGGCGGCTGCAGGAGCTGGGCCTGATCACCGAAGAAAGCGGCGAGCACCAATATCGTTTCCAGGATGTGATCGATCTCGACAGCCGCGAAGTGCTCTTCACCGTCGAGCACGAGACACGCAGCCAAACCAATCCGATGTATGGCCGGCCCCTTGTTAATCGAAACCCGGCGCAGACCAATATCGATTACAAACCCGGCCACGACAGCTTGTCCTGGGCGCTGCCGTGAATCTTTCCGGGACCACCCAAGGCGAATACTTGGGCGGGCCGCTCGCTTGGCATGTTCCCCTCCCCATTGTGGGGAGGGGCTAGGGAAGGGGGTGCTGGGGACCATGTGCACGCGGACCCCCCTCCCCAACCCTCCCCCACAAGGGGGGAGGGAGCAGTTATGAACCGCCGCGCCCTCGTCATCGGCGGATCGCTGGGCGGGCTATTGGCGGCGAATCTCCTTCGCCGTGCCGGCTGGCACGCCGTGGTATTCGAGCGCAATGAGGAAGATCTGACCGGCCGCGGCGTCGGACTTGGCACCCATCCGCAGCTCATTACGGTGCTGCGCCGCGCCGCTATCGCCTTCGATGAGACCATGGGTATCACGGTGCCGAAGGTTGTTTGTCTCGATCGCGCCGGCAACGTCATCCTCGAGCAGCCGAGCGCACGGATCATGAGCGCCTGGTCGCGGCTCTATCGCGCGCTTCGCGCGGCGCTGCCGGCGCAAGATTACAGGCTCGGCAAGAAGCTGCGTCGGATCGAACAAGATAGCGGCGGTGTCAGCGCGATATTCGAGGACGGCACCAGCGAGCGCGGCGATTTGCTGGTCGGCGCCGATGGCATCCGCTCCACAGTGCGCGAGCAATTTCTGCCGCAGGCGCAGCCCGTCTATGCCGGCTACGTGGCATGGCGCGCCGTGTTGGACGAAGCGCGGGTGCCGCGCCAGGCCCACCGCGAGATTTTCGAGCTTTACACATTCTGCCTGCCCGAAGGCGAGCAGCTGCTCGGCTATCCGGTGCCGGGGCACGACGGCGACACGGCCCCCGGACGCCGCCGTTACAACATCGTCTGGTATCGGCCCGCCGACTCGCTTGCCGTGGACAACATGTGCACCGATGCGTCGGGGCAGTTGCACACCGGCGGGATTGCGCCGTCGCTCATTCGCAATGAGGTGATCGCAGGGGTCAAAGCCGACGCCGAGGCGCTGCTCGCGCCGCAACTGTGTGAGATCTTTCTGCGGTCGGAACCCTTTTTTCAACCGATCTTCGATCTCGAATCACCGGCTTTGGCGTTCGGCCGGGTGGTGCTGACCGGCGATGCGGCTTTCGTGGTTCGCCCGCATGTCGGTGCCGGCGCGACCAAGGCGGCGATCGACGCGACGGTCTTGGCCGACTGCCTGGGCCGCGCCGGCGAGAACGTGGCCGGCGGGCTTACCCGCTTTGAAAGCGTGCAGCTGCCGTTTGGCCGGGACATGGTTGCGCTGTCACGCCAGCAGGGCGCCTACCTTTCGGCGCAGCTCAAGCCAATGGCGCAGCGCCGCGGCGGCGAACTGCGGCGCGACGTGGAGGCGCTTCTGCACGCCCATGGCACCCGTAGCGACCAGATCGGCGACATTGTCGCGGCGCGCGGACTTGAGGCTTATTTTTGATCGCGACTCTCTCTCCGCCAATCGGAGAGGGAGGAATGAATTTCTAATACCGGTACGGCTCGACCTCCCAGAGCTGGAAGGCGGAGAGCACGTGCGGCGCATTGGCCGGCGCCGCCGGATGCAGATAGGACCGGTCAAGCTTGCCGAGGCTGGTGAGGCCGAGAAGACCAAGAGCCCGTGTAACCTCGTCCTCCATGATTTCCAGCATCCGCACGATCCCGGCCTGCCCGGCGGCCGCGAGCCCGTAGCACTGCATACGCCCAAGCCCGACCAGATCGGCGCCAAGCGCCACCGCCTTGATGATGTCGGTGCCGCGATTGATGGCGCCGTCGACGATGATCATCGCCCTGCCCGCGACGGCCTCGGCCACCTCCGGCAAGACCTCGGCCGAGCCGCGGCCATGATCGAGCTGACGGCCGCCATGATTGGAGACGTAGATGATCTCGACGCCGTGATCGAGTGCGATCTTGGCGTCCTCGGCGGTGCCAACGCCCTTGATCGCGAACGGTATCTTGAACTTGCTTTTCATGCGCTCGACTGTGCGCCAGTCGAGTGCCATCTGAAAGTCGCGGCCTTGCACGCGGCGGCGGCCTGCGGTGACGTGCCGTTTGGACAGATCGCGTTCGCGCCGGCTGTAATGCGCGGTGTCGACAGTGATGCAGAACGCCGCGTAATTGTTTTTGATGGCGCGTTCGACGTGATCGTCGGCCCAGGCGGCGTCGCCGCGGACATAAAGTTGAAACATACGCAGCGCATTGGGCGCGGCTTTCGCGACCTCTTCGAGCCCCGGTTCGCACACCGAACTGAGCATATGGGCGATGCCGAACTCGGCCGCGGCTTTTGCGACCGGCTCGGCGCCGCGCGGATGAAAACTTTCCAGCGATCCGACCGGGCAGAGCACCGCCGGCAGCCGCAATTTGCGGCCCAGCACTTCGACTGAAGCGTCGACCCTGCTGACATCGCGCAGCACGCGCGGCCGCAGCGCGATCGAATCGAGCGCCATGCGGTTGCGCCGCAATGTCGTTTCGGTCTCGGTCCCGCCGACGATGTAGTCCCAATCGTTCTGATTGAGATTGGCGCGGGCTTTGCGGACGATTTCGTGCAGGGTGTAGAACTCGTTCGCCGCCGCAGCATTGGCTGCGGCTCGCGTTTCGTCAGGATTTTGACTGGTCATGTTCTCACGCGCGGTTGTGACTGTTGGGACTGTTGGGACTCAAAGTGATGATTGCTGGCGGTCCCGACAGGACTCGAACCTGTGACCTTCGGTTTAGGAAACCGCTGCTCTATCCGGCTGAGCTACGGGACCAATTACGGATTTCTCGGCTGTTTGGGTTTCGTCTACAGAAGCCTGCGTGTATAGCACCCTCTGCCGCCGCTCGCACCTCAAAGCACGTCATTGAGCCCTGCGGCCTCGGCACGCTTGAGAGGAAGCTCCCGCATGCGCTTAGGCGCTGGCGTTTCGAGTCGGCCGGCGCCTCGATGCCCGTGCGCGCTAAAGAAAATGCGTAATGGGTTAAGTCCGCGGGCGATCTACTGCGCGGCGATATGATTGGCGCGGATCACGTCGCCCCACAGCTTGACCTCACGCTTGA
>DASXJB010000254.1:0-3654 GCA_036497645.1 Xanthobacteraceae bacterium | reverse complement strand
ACCATCCCCTCGGAATTCGAGAGCAGCGATCTGCATTTCGAGAAGATCGTGCCCGTTGGCAAGGAGGCCGTGGTTCGCGTGCGGCCGCAACAGCCCGGCCGCTATAATTTCTTCGATGATTTTCATCGCGAAACACAGGGCGTGCTGGTGGTGCGATGATCGGGTTTGCCGGTGGCAGGATTTCAGCCATGATGGTCGTGTGAGGCGCTCGTGCTCGCAGCACTCATCATCGTTTTTCGTGAAGTCTTCGAAGCCGGCCTGATCGTCGGCATCGTCATGGCGGTGACTGCGGGGGTGCCCGGCCGCACTCTCTGGATTTCTGGTGGCGTCGGCGTCGGCGTCCTGGGCGCGTGCGTGGTGGCCGTGTTTACCGGCGGGCTTCCACAATTGTTCGGCGGCGCCGGCCAAGAGGTCTTCAACGCCGGCATTCTCAGTTTCGCCGTAGTGATGTTGACTTGGCATAATGTCTGGATGTCGCGGCACGGCCGTGAGCTTGCAGAGGAGCTGCGCGCTGCCGGTGAAGCGGTCGTGGCCGGTTCGAAGTCGCTGCTGGCACTCGCGATCGTGGTTGCGGTCGCGGTGCTGCGCGAAGGCTCCGAAGTCGTGCTCTTTCTCTACGGCGTCGCCGCAGCGCAGGGCGGAGGCAGCTGGGCCCTGGTCGCGGGCGGCTTTGCCGGGCTCGTGCTCGGCTCACTGGTCTGTCTTCTGACCTATCTCGGGCTCCTCAGCATTCCGTCGCGCTATCTGTTTGGCGTCACCAGCGCGTTGATCGCGTTTCTCGCCGCAGGCATGGCGGCGCAGGCGATCGCGTTTCTCGAGCAAGCCAATATCGTAACCGCACTTGATCAAACGATGTGGAATACATCGTGGATATTGAAGGATTCGAGTTTCCTCGGCCGCGCACTGCATACGCTGATCGGCTACGTCGATCAGCCGACCGCTATGCAAGTCGTGGTCTACGCGCTCACGCTGGCGGTCATTGCCATATTGATGAAGTTGTTTGCCGCGCCGCAGACGCCGCGCGCGCGCGCCGCTTAAATCCGCTCAGGTGCGGGCTGTGCCGGCGGTAAAATGGTCTGGGCAGATCGCCGCTACCGAGACCTCGCCGAGATCGGCGAGTTCCGCTTCGAGGCATTCCACGTCGAGGCGAATGACGCCGCCGCCTGAGAAAATCAGCGACACGATGCCGGCCGGCGAATCGGTCTCGGCAAATTCCACCGCGAGCAGATTAAGCCGTGTGTCCTTCGCGGTTTGATCGAGATTGCGGCATTTGCAGGCAAGCACACGTTCGAAGCGGAGCGCAGTGCGGCAGCGCCGGTACTCCGGCCTGGTCTCTGCACCCGCCGCTGCGCCGGGTTTGGCGACCTCGGCGGCGCTCATCCAATCGAAGCGGTTGAGCGCCATCACGAAGCGATGCTCGCTCGGCTGCCACAATATGTCGAGGACCTTGACGAGCGAATCCTGCACATGGGCCGAGATCACCTCGATGTCATCTTTATCGAGGGCAACGAGCTTGAGTTCGTCCGTGCAAGGACTCATTCCGATCGCTTCCCTGATCGATCTTGCTCACCTGCGGAATTAGTGATCGCATGCGCCACCCGCAAGTGCGGCGTCGAACGGAATCTTTGAACGCCCTGCTCGCTATTCGCGGCGGGCCGGCGTCAATGTCTTGCCGGCCGGGCAACCGCCGGCCGGATGGCCTTCCGGTTAGGTATTACCCGGCGCCTGATGCGGCCGAGCTGGCGGCGGCTTCACCTTAGCGGTTGCCAACAGGTTGTTGTTAGCGCGGTGTCGGCTCGATGCTGTTGCCAGTTGATAGCCCATTGGCCCGAACAACGTCGATTGCCGCCATTCGATCGAAGAGTCGTAATCACTCTTGGATTGATAATTTCTCGAACATCAGGTCTCCGAGGAATCGTTTGCTTCCTGACGGCATGCGCGCTAATGGTCTAAAAGAACTTTTTGTTATTGATGCCAGAACGGATGCTGCGATTTTCACAATCGGTTCTGGCGCGAGCGAACCGAACGCCAAAGGTGATTTCACAAGGCGATCATCACACTCGGCTTTTCTTTTGCTCGCATTAGGGATACAAGCTGCCTTTCTTGAAAGGGAGGTTTTATGGCGAAGAGGAAGAAAAAGCGGCGCGCGTGGACTTCAAGCGAGCTCCGTGAGCTGAAAACAATGGCGCGCAAGAAGACTAAGGCGTCGCAGATTGCGAAGAGGCTGAGGAGGACCGAAGGCGCCACGCGCCAGAAGGCTTTCAGCATCGGGCTCTCGCTCGACTCCCGTTCCTGATTTTTCAGAGCACATCGGAACCGCATGGAGGCCGCGACGCCGGCCGGGCAGAACCTCGCCCGCCGGCCGCGGCTTCGTCGGTCTGAAAACGGCTGAATATGCCGGCCGCAATCGGCGCCCCGGCGCCGATTGCCCTTTGTGTTGCGGCCGAGGTTTAGGAATAAATCCTTAGATTGCAGCCGCTTGGCATCGGCGTGCCACCGCCTTGCGCAGCCCGCTTGCCCGGGCAAAATGCCGGTCTGTCGGCCCAATTAACTAACGGCCGTTAACCCGCCCAAATCTCATGTAATGCGGGTATATTCGGTCATTATCGTCGCGTTGGGGCAAACGCCCCGCGGCGAGCCAGGATGGCTGACCGCCGGTCTTTCCAGCCCGAGCGTAGTTTTGCGTCCGTAACAATGGTACGCAGTCTTTTATGAATTCTGCCCTCGCTCCGGTGCAGCAGCAGCCTGCCAGTTCTGAACTAGCCGCCGCACTCGGCGCATGCCGGCGAGCTTTTGTCGCGACCGCCGTCTTCAGCGGCATGAGCAACCTTCTGATGCTTACCGGCGCGTTGTTCATGCTCGAAGTTTATGACCGCATCCTGCCGAGCCGAAGCGTGCCGACACTGGTCGCGCTGCTCATCTTGGTCGCTGGTCTGTACGCTGCACAGGGCATGATTGACACAATCAGGAGCCGCATCCTGGTGCGGGTCGGCCATAGCCTCGACGAGTCGATGAGCGGCCGAGTCTATGACGCCATCGTGCGTCTGCCGCTAAAGATCGGCGGCAAAGGCGAAGGCACGCAGCCCATTCGCGACCTGGACAGTGTGCGCAGCTTCCTTTCCGGAAGCGGCCCGGTGGCGTTCTTTGATTTGCCTTGGATGCCGGTCTATCTCGCGATCTGTTTTTTGTTTCATACTTTCATTGGTTTGACCGCGCTGTTCGGCGGCATCGTTCTCGTCACTTTGACGATCATTACCGAGATCAAGACCCGCCATCCGACCCGCAGCGCCGCGCAATTTGCCGTAGCGCGCAATGCGCTTCTCGAAGCAAGCCGGCGCAATGCCGAGGCGATCACGGCAATGGGCATGGTCGGCCGCATTGCCAAGCATTGGCACGAGCTCAATCGCAATTTCGTCGCGACCAGCGGGCGGGCCAGTGACGTCGGCGGCGGGCTCGGCGCCGCGTCGAAAGTTCTGCGCCTGTTGCTGCAATCCGCAATTCTCGCGGTCGGCGGCCTCGATGAAACGGTGACCCGCGCCAATCTGGCGATCGTCAACAAAGGGCTCATTGAACTTTATGCGCGTAAGGCGCGGCTCGCCGCCGAGCGCGACGGGGCGGACACCATGGCGGTGCCGCCCGAACTTGCGAACCGGC
>DASXJB010000253.1:0-8062 GCA_036497645.1 Xanthobacteraceae bacterium | reverse complement strand
ATCATGTCGGATCTGATTTTCCGCACCACGCCGACCGACCGCACCATCGTGCAAGCGCTGATCGATGCCGCCAAGCATCACGGACCCGGCTGGGTCGCGATCGAAGATCCGGTCAGGGGACAGATGACCTATCGCCGGCTGCTCCAGGCCATAGCGATACTCGGCCGCAAGCTGATGCCCTATGCGCTCGAGGGTCATTCGATCGGCATCTTGCTGCCGACGTCGAATGCGGCGGTGGTCACGTTATTCGGGGTGATGTCGGCAGGACGAGTCCCGGCGCTGGTCAACTTCACCGCGGGCGCAGCCAATATCCTTGCCGCCTGCCGGGCGGCGCAGCTCGACACCATTGTGACCTCGCGCGAATTTGTCGAGAAGGGCCGGTTAGGCAATCTCGTCGCGCAGATTCAAGCGGAGCTGCGTATCGTCTATCTGGAAGATATCCGGCAGACGGTCGGCGTCGTGGACAAGCTGCGTGGTTTCTTCAGCTGGAAGAAACCGCTGGTTGCGCGCAAGCCCGACGATTGGGCGGCGATTTTGTTCACCTCCGGCTCGGAGGGTTCGCCCAAAGGCGTCGTGCTCTCTCACCGCAACATGCTGGCCAATGTGGCGCAGGCGTCGGCCCGCATCGATTTTGGGCGCGAGGACCGGCTGTTCAACGTGCTGCCGGTGTTCCATTCGTTTGGGCTGACCGCCGGCACGGTGTTGCCGCTCGTCTCCGGCGTGCCGGTCTATCTCTATCCGTCGCCGCTGCATTACCGCACCGTGCCGGAACTGGTCTATTGGACCTGCGCCACCGCGCTGTTCGGCACCGACACCTTCCTCAACGGTTATGCGCGGGTCGCCAATCCTTACGATTTCCGTTCGCTTCGCTACGTGCTCTCGGGCGCCGAGCCGGTGAAGGAAACGACGCGCCGGCTTTATCTGGAAAAATTCGGTCTTCGCATTCTCGAAGGCTATGGCGTCACTGAATGTTCGCCGGTCATGGCGCTCAACACGCCCATGTTCAACAAGTTCGGCACCGTCGGCCGGCTCTTACCGGGCATGGAGGCGAAGCTCGAGAAAGTCGAGGGCGTCGAGGAGGGCGGCCGGCTTTATGTCAAGGGGCCGAATGTGATGCTCGGCTATCTGCGCGCCGAAAAACCCGGCGTGCTGGAAGTGCCGCCGGAGGGCTGGCACGACACCGGCGACATCGTCACCATCGACGAGCAGGATTTCATCGCGATCAAAGGCCGCGCCAAGCGCTTCGCCAAGGTCGGCGGCGAGATGGTCTCGCTGGCCGCGGTGGAAATGCTCGCAGCAGAGCTGTGGCCGAACAGCGTCAGCGCAGTATCGTCGATCCCCGACCCGCGCAAAGGCGAGCGGCTGATCATGGTGACCGACAAGCACGGCGCCACGCGTTCTGAATTCATGGCCTATGCGCGTTCGCAGCACGCGTCCGAACTGATGCTGCCCGGCGAAGTGGTCGTGCTCGACAAAATGCCGATGCTCGGCTCAGGCAAGGTCGATCAGCTCGCGATCGACAAGTTCGTGCGTGATCAGGCGGCGGCCAAAGCCGCCGCGGCGGAGTGAAGGCTTCGGCGATCACGCAGCAAGGCGTGTCCTCATAAATTTTCTTGGGCCGATTTCCGTTTTCAGGTGTGAAGCGGACATCGTAGGACTTGCCGCAATGTCGCTTAATGACCCAAACGGGACATAGACAGCGGATCGGACCGGAACTTCTGGCACAGCTGACCATGGTTTGATCAATCCCCCCGGGATGAGCAAATCTGAACCATGGTTGTGCCCACACAACGCCGACCAAACGCCACATTCGACCCCTATTCGAAAGCGCCGAGGGTGCCGAACTTTTATGCGCGGGCTTTCGACTCGAAGGTTTTTCGCACTTGGTCTCGCGGCTGCGGGAGCGGCTCCTCTCGCAAACCGGTTGCGATTTAGTTCGGCCAACGCGATCGAAACAACGGCGCGCACCGTCCCGATTGCGCCCGTTGTGCCGAAGACGTTCAGAGCATTTGGCAGTGCGCGGATCGACAACTACGATTGGCTGCGCGACCGCAAGGACCCGCGGGTCATTGCCTATCTCAATGCGGAAAATGCCTATGCGGACGCGCGTCTTGAGCTGATCAAGCCGGTGGTCGATGAGCTCGCGGCAGAATTGAGGGCGCGCGAGACGCAAGAAGAAGCAAGCGTCCCAACGGCGTGCAACGACTATATCTATGAGCGCCGCTTCGCTCAGGGCGCCCAGTACCCGTACATCGTGCGCTGGAAGGATGCCTTTGGGGCACAAGAAGAAGAAATTGTGCTCGATGTTGGCGCGCTCGCCGTTGGTCATCCACAGCAGTACCAGTTCGGCTCGTGGAACGTGAGCCCCGATAATACGCGCGTCGCATTCGCTGTCGATTTCACAGGTGGTCGCGATTTCCGCATCTTCGTGCGAACGATCGCGACTGGCGAAACCGTCGATCAAGGTGTCGATAATGCCAGTTCAGATCTCGTGTTCGCCGCCGACAGCAATACGATCTTCTATGTACGCAACGAGCCGACGACCTTGCGTTCCTACCAGGTCTGGCGGCATCGGCTCGGTACGAACCTCAACAGCGACGTGCTGATCTACGAGGAGAGCGATCCCACTTTCAGTGTTTCGATCAGCTTATCAAGGTCGCGCAAGTTTATCCTGCTCAACATCGATGAGGAGCGCACCAGTGAGTTTCGCTATTTGCCAGCCGATCAACCGACGGGAGAATTAAGGGTCATCGAGCCGAGGCGGCAAGGCATCATCTACGATGCCGATCACGTCGGCGACGAGTTCTTCATCCGCACTAATCTCGACGCGCCAGACTTCCGGCTGATGCGTGCTCCGCAAGCGACGCCTGCGGCGCCGCATTGGAGCGAAATCGTTCCAGAGAAGGCGGGTCATCATCTCAGCCATTTTAAAGTGTTCGAGACATTCGTGGCCGTCGACACAGAAAACGAAAGTGGGACAACCATCCGTGTATTCACCTTCCCGGAGCTCCGCGAAATTCCGGTGCCGCGTCCAGCCGCTATCGGCGTCGCCTCGAGCTCTTTCGTGGACGAGAACGAGGCCAATCTCGATCCGTCCGCAAACGAACTGCGTTTCCATTTTAGCAGTCCACTGCAGCCGCAATGCATTTATGACTTCGATGTGAGGACTGGCGCACTGGTCCTCCGCAAGGAGGAGCCGGCAAGCCGCTGGTTTGATTCCGATCGCTATGTGCTCGATCAGCTTAGTACGACGGCACTCGATGGCGAACGGGTTCCGATCACAATCATCTACCGCAAGGACACGCGCCGTCCCGGAGGCAATCCGACGTTGATCGCTGGCTACGGCGCCTATGGTCTAAGCTTGCGTGCAACTTTCGTGCGATCTGCTTTCAGCTTGATTGATCGCGGCTTCGTCTATGCCATTGCCCATGTACGTGGTGGACACGAAAAAGGTGAGCACTGGTATGCAGAGGGCCGCATGCTTAATAAGCGCAACACGTTCACAGACTTCATCGCTGTGACCGAGACGTTGATTGCCCGAGGCTATGCCGATTCCCGGACCGTTTTCGCGCAGGGCGGCAGCGCCGGCGGCCTACTCATGGGCGCAATCGCTAATCTGCGTCCTGATCTCTATGCCGGCATCGTCGCGGAAGTGCCCTTCGTCGATGTTGTTACGACAATGTCCGACGCCTCGGTCCCACTCACGACGCTCGAGTACGATGAATGGGGCAATCCGGCTGTGAAGCGCGAATACGATTACATGCTGTCGTATTCACCTTACGACAATGTTGCACAAAAGAACTATCCGGCAATGTTCATCACTGCAGCCTTCTACGACAGCCAGGTGAGCTATGCCGAACCCGCAAAGTGGGTCGCGAAGCTGCGCGCGAACAAGACCGATGCACACGAACTCCTACTCAAGACCGATATGACCGCCGGTCACGAGGGACGCTCAGGACGCCTCGGCTCGATCGAGCAAAGCGCGGAGATCATGGGTTGGCTCATCGCTCATGCCCGCGATCGGCGTCTTTCGTGACCGGCGTAAGCTAGAGGCGCGACGGATTGCGGCAGCAACAAATCGTTCCTCCAAAGCAAAAGCGGCTGAACTTGGTTCAGCCGCTTGGCGAGATCAGTGACCCCGCAAAATCTGAAGGTCCTACCGGCGCTACCCCAATACGAGGCACACGCCCTGTAACTTCACTGCTGCTTGGTCTTCTTCTTGGCCTTCTTTTTCTTCGCCATGACTCTCTTCCTCCATATTACCCCTCGTGAAGAACAATGGCCTCAGCGAGATGAATGTGACATGAACCGTTTGTGGCGGAGCGATGAAGCAGCGGCGGCCCCCGTCGCCACTATGGCGCACGCGTCGTTTGCCGCTCGTCTTCACGCGGAAGCTAAAAAAGGCCACTAGAGGCCGAGGACCGCCAGCTTCCGACGTCAGCTTTTGGCGCAAAGCGGACATCGTAGTTACGACGGCCGATGTCCGCTTTCGGGGGTAAAGCGAACATTACCGAAAAAAGCTGCTTGGCGGCCGGGCGCTGTCCGCAAAAAACTTGGAGAGCAGCCGGCCGGCATTACTAAGCGGCTATTAGTTCGTTCGGCAGACGTGCCGCGAGACGGCCCAACGCAGAGCTTGCTCCGCCGGCTCCCGGGTATGGAAGCGGTCGAACTGATGGTGATGGAGCCGGAATACCACAAACTGCCCGTCCTGCGGGCCGAATGCCGTATCGCTCCAGATGCGGCAATAGCCGCTGTTAAAGTGGATCACAGCAAAATCAGCGAGCGCTGGAGGCGCTACGCAGAGGCTGACAGTCAATATGCCCAGTGCAAAAGCTAATCGCTTCATTATCGCCTCCCTTACGCTTGCACAAACCCATTATGTCCGCGCGCCCTATGCGAACTTTGATGTGAATCAAAGAACGGCGATACGCGAAACGGACCCTGATGGCCGCCGTAGTTGCCACGGGCAGTCTCGCTTATGGCACATCGCGGACATCAAGGAATGTCCGCTTAATGTCCGCTTACGAGGACAGAGCGGACAGTGGCCGCAATGAGGACACGCCGGAGGCTAAGGCTAAGGCTTCGGCGTAAGGCGGGTGGCGTGGCTGGCCTTGCTCACGCGGATGGCGCTCGCCGCGCCGCGGTCTGGCGGCGTCGCGATCACCAGGTTCTCGGGCCAGGCGGTTACTTTGCGCAACTCGCCGACGGTCCTTGCCGACACGCCGATGCCACGGTCCGCCTCGACATGCATCGCATCCGGCAGGCCGCCAAGCGCCACGTGCAGCGCGGCGATGTTTTTCGGCTTGTATTGCATGGGGCTCCCTCCTCGTTTCCGGGCGCCCGACTGCGACGTGCCGCATCCCCTCGTCTTGATGCCCCCCGCGGCCAGCCACGCCGTCGGGTCGTTCCTCTCGATTGCGCGCAAAAGCATAGGCGCACAGTGTGACGCCGCCAAGGCGAGAAATGCGGCAAGTCGGTGCGGCCGGATTGACGAAATACTAGTGTCCCGCCATCGCCAGCACGCGATCGACCATGGCGCCGGCCTCGCCGAGATAGTTCGCCGGGTCGCACAGCTTTTCCAGCGCGGGACGATCCAGATGCTTGGCGATCTCGGTGTTCTCGGCAAGGAGCTCGACGAGCGGTCGGCCGGTGGCGACCACCTCGCGGCAGATGTCGTAGACCAGATCGTGCGCATATTGGCGGCCGAGATAGGGGCCAAGCCCCATCATCACCGCCTCGGAAACAATCAACCCCTTGGTCAAATCGAGGTTGGCCCGCATTTTTTTCTCGTCGACCTGGAGGCCCTTGAGCACGAATTCGGTCTGCGCCAGTGCGCCGGCGGTGAGACAAAAGATTTCCGGCAACACGATCCACTCGATTTCCCAGGGGCCGGTCGCGCGCTCGTGATCCTCGACCATGGCGTCGAGCAAAGCAGCAACCTGCTGGCGCACGACGGAAACGAGCGCCGTGATATAGACCGAGGAGATCGGATTGCGCTTCTGCGGCATGGTCGAGGACGAGCCGCGGCCTTCGTGAAACGGCTCGTAGACCTCCTCGACTTCGGTCTGCATCAAAAGCTTCACATCGAGCGCAATCTTGCCGCAGGTTCCGGTGACGAGCCCGAGAAAGCAGCCGACCTCGGCGATGCAATCGCGCACGGTGTGCCAAGCGATCGCCGGTACGCCGAGTTTGAGTTCCTTCATCAGCTCAGCCTGGGTGGCAAGGCCGCGGCCGCCAAGCGAGGACAAGGTGCCGGCGGCGCCGCCGAACTCGCCGACCAGAACGCGAGCGCGCAATTCACTCAGGCGCTCGCGGTGCCGCGCGAAAGCGGCGAGTAGCGTCGCCATTTTGTAGCCGAAGGTGATCGGCACCGCCTGCTGCAGGTTGCTGCGGCCGGCCATCGGCGTATCGCGGTATTTGCGCGCGAGCGCGGCGAGCGCGCCGGTAATCCCGTCGAGATGGCGCTCGATCAGAACGAGCGCCTCGCGGATCTGCATCACCGTCGCAGTATCGGTGATGTCCTGGGTGGTGGCGCCCCAGTGGCACCATTCGCCGAGCCCGTCGCGGCACAGGGCGACGAGCTGCTGCACGACAGGCAGGACCGGATAGCCGATGCGCTCGGTCTGTGTTTTGAGCTTGGCGAAATCCATTTCAGCGGCGTGGCAATGCCCGCAGATTTCCCCGGCAGCTTCGTTCGGGATGATGCCGAGCCGCGCTTGCGCACGCGCCAGAGCTGCTTCGAAATCGAGATATTTCTGCACCCGGTTCTCGTCGGAAAAGACGCTGCGCATGGCTTCGGTCGAGAAGATGTCGCGGAATACCGCCGAGTCGATCAAGGAGGCAGGCATGGGCATTTAATCTCCGAAGGCTTGCAAACGCAGCGGCATCTCTGCACCAACCGATACCGGCTTAACAAAATGGATTTGCCAAGCCCATCCCCCTAATGTGGCGCCATGACTATCGATGTAAGCGCAAAGCAGGCATCCGCGGGATGGGCTGGGGATTTGGCACTGCCGCCGCGGCTGCGCGCCATTCTCGAGGCCGAATATCCGCGTTTTAGCGACGCCGAAATGACGCGGCGGCGCGCCGCGATCGGCAATCTCCTTGGCGAATTCGAGCTCGACCATCTGGTGTATTGCGGCGCCAATCGCTTCGGCTCGGCGGTGCAGTGGCTGACCGGCTGGCCGGTGACCGCCGAGGCGGTCGGCGCACTGACACCGAAAATTCCCGACGCTTTATTCATTCAGCACATCAACCATGTGCCGCTGGCGCGGCAACTCGCTGCGCCGGCGGAGGTGGCCTGGGGCGGCGGCTCATCGATTGCTGCCGCCGTCGCGGCGCTCGAACGCCGCGGGGCACGCGCGGGCCGCGTCGGCGTGATCGGACCGATGACGTTCGAGCAGCACGCCACGCTAGCGGCGCGCTTCGGCACGATCGCCAATCTCAATCGCCGCTATGTGCGCTTACGCCAAATCAAGTCGCCCGAGGAAATCGACTGGATGCGCATCGGCGTCGCCTTGACCGACCGCGGCATGGCGGCATTGCGCGACGGCTTGCGGCCCGGGCTGACCGAGCGCGAGCTCGCCGATCTCGTCGAACGTTCCTACATCGCGCTCGGCGGCACCAACGTAATTCACTTTTTCGGCGTCACGCCGATGGCCGATCCATCGATCGGCGTGCCGACGCAATTTGTCGCCAACCGCAAGATCAATGCCGGCGACGCTGTCGTCGCCGAAATCAGCGCGGCGTTCTGGGAACATCCCGGACAGGTGCTGCGCAGTTTCGCAGTGGGCGCTGAACCACCGAAACTTTACCGTGATCTGCACGCCGCGGCCGATGCCGCTTTCGATGCGATCGCCGCCGTGCTGAAAGACGGCACGACGCCGCGCGAGATCATCGATGCGGCGAGCGTGATCGAACAGGCCGGCTTCACCATTATCGACGACCTTCTGCACGGTTATGGCGGCGGTTATCTGCCGCCGGTGCTCGGCTCGCGCAGCCGGCCCGGCGCGCATACCACCGACGAGCCGCTGCGCGCCGGTATGACGGTCGTGATCCAGCC
>DASXJB010000252.1:0-6568 GCA_036497645.1 Xanthobacteraceae bacterium | reverse complement strand
AATCCCGGGCTGCCGATATTCTCGCCGGCCTGATCGAAAACAATAATCACGGCGCCATCGGGGAGAATGTTGGCGATTGCAATCGATTCTTCGGTGCGGCGTCGCTCCGGCTCGCGCGCGCGGCTCTCGCGAATTTCAATGACCTCGATCTGGCGCAGTCCGAGTGAACGGCCGAGCGCTTCGGCGCGCTTGCGATAGGCCGCGGCGAGTTCCCGCTCGGCTCCCTGCTTCAGCCGGCCGACCGCGGCGACGATCACGCGCATGAGCGGACCTCTTGCCGTCCGTCATTGTCAGGCGCCGCGGGAAAAGGCCCGAAGCGACTAAAGCATGATCCCGAAAAGTGGAAACCGGTTTACGGAAAAGATCATGCTCAAGCAACAAGCTAAAGCAAAATACGAATCAACCAAAAATCATTTTGCTTTAGGTCATGATAGGCTGGATCAGGATCGCAGGTGAAGGATCGCGGGAGAACCGCCGCCGGGATAATTCGCGGCAAGGGTGAACCGGCTGTAGCAAAGGCCCGGCGGCTGGCCGAGCCGGAGCGTCACGATACGGCACACGCTCCTAGCTTGCGCGCCGCGCCGACCGTCCGGACATCCACATTTTTTCGAGATTGTAAAAATTTCGCACTTCCGGTCGGAAGACGTGGACGATCACGTCGCCGGCGTCGATCAGCACCCAATCGCAATGCGGCATGCCTTCGACCTGAGCGCGAACGCCAACCTTGCGCAAATCTTCGACCACTCTGTCGGCTACCGATCCGACATGGCGATGCGATCGGCCGGAAGACACGACCATGTAGTCGCCGATCGAAGATTTGTCTTTGAGATTGATGGTGAGGGTGTCCTCGGCCTTCATGTCGTCGAGGCGATGGAGGACCAATCGGAGGATCTCCTCGGCGTCAAGACGCATTCTGGAGACCGTTTCGGGCGCGCGACGTCCGGCCCGTGAGAGTTCGACTTGTGACAGGGTTCGTGATCCTTTCGCTCCGGTTCCAACCTTCCGAGTAAGCTTACCGCATTCGTGTGACGCTAAATCGGCACCGCGCCGTGGAATCGCTTCAGTCCGCGAATCCATGCCGGCTAAAGATAGTCACGTGGCCTTAACAGTTTCAACCCGCTTCCTTCAAACAACTGTCATTTATCGTGCCGCAGCGCGCGCGGCGCGCAAAGCCGTCGACGACAACGGCGATTTGAGCCCGTGCAGATAGATCCAGGCCGGTGGGCGGCGCTGCGGCAGGGTTCTGGCGGCCGATTCGGGGAGCCGCGCCCAGGCCAGGGCTTGCCCGGCGGCACCCGCCGTTGAGTAAAGGCTCGGCCCCAAGCGATCGATCACCGCAATTGGCACCAAGCGGGCAATGTCGCGCCAGCGCTGCCAGCGATGAAAGCTGCGCAAATTGTCGGCGCCCATGATCCAGACAAAGTGCACGCCGGGACAGCGCCGGATCAAATAGCTGATAATGGCGAACGTATAGGTAATGCCGAGATCGGCCTCGAGATCGGTGACGTCGATGCGGGGGTGGCGGGCGAGTTTGCGCGCGGCGGCAAGGCGCTCGGCGAGCGGCGCCAGGCCGCTTGTGTCCTTGAGCGGATTGCCGGGAGTGACGAGCCACCAGACTCGATCGAGACCGATCCGCCGCAACGCCAACAGGCAAGCGGCGCGATGCGCGGCATGCGGCGGATCGAACGTGCCGCCAAACAAGCCAATGCGCATGCCGCGGGCATAGGGAGGCAAAACCGGACGGCCGCGCCGGTCGAACCGGTTGGCGACCGGGCGCAAGGCAAGCAACTCGCCGCTCATGATTTTGGAACGAGGCCCCTCCCGCGCATCGCCGCCAGCCGCGCCGGCGATCAATTACGGCCGCGTCTGTCCATTGCCGCGGATGCGATATTTGAAGCTGGTCAGCTGTTCGACCCCGACCGGTCCACGGGCGTGGAGCCGTCCGGTAGCAATGCCGATCTCGGCGCCAAAGCCGAACTCGCCGCCATCGGCAAATTGCGTCGACGCATTATGCAACACGATGGCCGAATCGACCTCACGCAAGAATTTGTCCGCCGCTTTGCGGTCTTCGGTCACGATCGCGTCGGTATGATGCGTGCCATAGCGTTCGATATGCGCGATCGCGGCGTCGACGCCGTCGACGACGGCGGCGGCGAGAATGGCGTCCAGATATTCGGTGCTCCAATCTTGTTCGGACGCCGGCTTGACGCGCCGGTCCACCGCCAGCACCGCGGCGTCGCCGCGGATCTCGCAGCCGGCGTCGAGCAGCATCGTGATCAGTGGCTTGAGCAGCTTGTCGGCGCCGGCGCGATCGACCAACAGCGTCTCGGCGGCGCCACACACGCCGGTGCGGCGCATTTTGGCGTTGAGCACGATCGACTTGGCCATCGCAAGCTTGGCTTTGCCATCGACGTAGACATGGCAAACGCCTTCAAGGTGGGAAAAGACCGGCACGCGCGCCTCGCTCTGCACGCGGCCGACCAGATTTTTCCCGCCGCGCGGCACGATCACGTCGATGGCGCCATCGAGCCCGGCGAGCATCATGCCCACGGCCTCGCGTTCGCGGGTCGGAACCAGCGCGATCGACGATGCCGGCAGCCCGGCCTCGGTCAGGCCCTTGACCATCGCGGCATGAATGGCGCGGCAGGAGCGGAAACTCTCGGAACCGCCGCGCAGGACGGCCGCATTGCCGGCCTTGAGGCATAGCGCGCCGGCGTCCGCGGTCACATTTGGCCGGCTCTCATAGATCACGCCCACGACGCCAAGGGGAACCCGGACGCGCTCGATCCGCATACCGTTCGGGCGGCGCCAAGACGCCATCACCGCGCCGACCGGGTCCTTGAGCTTACGAATGACGTCGATCCCGTCCGCCATGGCCGCAACCCGGCCGCGGTCGAGCGCCAAGCGATCCAGAAAGGCAGGCGTCGCGCCGGCAGCCTTGGCCTCGTCACGATCCTGTGAATTGGCCGCCAAGATCGCCGGGCATGCCGCGCGGATGGCCTTGGCCATGGCGGCTAGCGCCCGGTTCTTTTGCGCCGTAGGGGCCAGCGCCAGCACCCGGGCGGCGGCCAGGGCGTCACGGCCAAGCATCCGCATCGTCGCAGCAAGCGGGGCGCCATCAGCTGCGCCAGCCTTCCCCCCGGCGGACGACCGGGCGCTGGAGCCCTCCAGCGCTTGAAGCGGAGCATTCATGGCCTTGATCCGTCTTGAATTCGTCGCGTTTGTAACATGTCCGGCCAAGCCGAGCGAGTTGGCCCGCCGCTCAAGATACGCACAGCAATCCCCAACATTCGTGAGCGTGTCACCGAATATCCGGAACCTCCACGAAATATGGGGAGTTGCAGCATGCAGTTTTCACGTGGAGCGGGGTGCCATGCCTTTATCTGAGCGTCATAAGCTTAGTCGTTTGCCGAAGCGCTTCCCGGTCGGAACCACTTTCGTGGTCGAAGGCCGGGCCATCGCGGCGGATGGCAAAAATGATGAGAATTTGCGGGTATTTTCCCGATTTGTCGTGCTGCCAGGCGGCCGCCGCATCGATCTCGGCGGGGATTCGGCCGCTGTGACCCGCAGCCGCCGGACCCGCAGCCGCAGCCGGCAAGCCGCCGCGCCTCGGGCCTCGGCCGGGGCAAAAAAAATAGTTAGCGGGCGCGGAACAACCCTTCGGCAGACTCGTTAATGGGGTAGACGCCGGGCGAAGCCCCCCAGCCCCTCACCCTCAATCACCCGGCGTCGAGCCCCGGCCGCATTAGCGGTCGGGGTTCATCTTTTGGGGGGTGACTTCCACAGCATCAGCGCGACCAGAGCGGTTCTCGACCGTAGGCGTCGGGCTATTCACCGCGCCGGCGCGCTGCATTCACTCCCGGCCGACCACCAGATCGTCGCGGTGGACCATCTCGGCCCGGCCGGAAAAGCCAAGGATCGCGTCGATATCGCTGGAGGATCGGCCGCGTATTTTTTGCGCGTCCTCGGCATCGTAGGCGCACAGGCCGCGCCCGATCTCGACGCCGTCGGGACCGCGGATGATCACGGCGTCGCCGCGGGCAAAGCCGCCTTCGATCCGCACCACCCCGACCGGTAGAAGACTGTTGCCGCGGCGCAGTGCTGCGACCGCGCCGGCATCGATGGTGAGCGTGCCCTTCGGCTCGAGCGAGCCGGCGATCCACTTCTTCCGCGCCGTCACCGGATTGCCGGCGGTGAGGAACCAAGTGCAGCGCGCACCATCCTCAATCGCGCGCAGCGGATGATCGAGACGACCCGAGGCGATGACCATGTGGGTGCCTGCGGCGGTCGCGATTTTTCCCGCTTCGATTTTGGTCTGCATGCCGCCGCGCGACAGTCCCGATCCCGCGGCGCCGGCCATCGCTTCGACCTCCGGCGTGATCCGTTCGACGCGCGGCACGTGACGTGCCGTGGCGCCGGTGCCTGGCGGAGCGTCGTAAAGCCCGTCGACGTCGGAGAGCAGCACCAGAAGGTCGGCGCTCACCATCGTGGCGACGCGCGCGGCAAGCCGATCATTGTCGCCGTAGCGAATTTCATTGGTCGCAACCGTATCGTTCTCGTTGATAACCGGCACCGCGCGCCACTGCAGCAAACGATCGATCGTGGAGCGGGCATTGAGATAGCGCCGCCGTTCCTCGGTGTCGCCGGGCGTCACCAGCACCTGGCCGGCGGTGATATCGTGCCGCGACAGCGCCTCGGTCCAGGTTCGCGCCAGCGCGATCTGCCCCACGGCGGCGGCGCCCTGGCTGTCCTCAAGCGCAAGCTCGCCCGCGGGCAGCTTGAGCACCGTGCGGCCGAGCGCGATGGCGCCGGAAGACACCACGAGAATGTCGCGTTTGTCGGCGTGCAGCGTGGCGATGTCGGCAGCGAGCGCCGCCAGCCATTTTTCGTTGAGCCGGCCGCCTCGGGCGTCGATCAGGAGCGAGGAGCCGATCTTGACGACGATCCGGCGGAAATCAGTGAGCCGAGGCGTATTCATGGCAGGTTTTTACCGCAGGACCCGTAAAAAAGCCCGCCCCCCGGGACGTGATCCGGGGGTGGATACCGCTTTCCCGCTTGCGCAATGGCCTGCGCAGGCTTCGCAATGAACTTAGAGTTCGGCCTCGTGTTGCAGCAGCGCTTTGTTTTCGAGGCAATAATAGCCGGACAGGCGGCTGACCAGCTTGCGCCGCTTCCAGTCGTTGAGAATGCGGCTGACGTTCTCGCGGGCGATGCCGGCCATGGCCGCAAGATCGCTTTGCCCGATTTTCTGCCGGATGACGATGCGGCCGGCGCCGACATCCTGGCCGAAATCCTGCGCCAGTTCGAGCAGCGTGCAGGCGACGCGGCCGCGCAGCGGCAAAAAGCTTCCGGCCGCCACCGTCGCGTCGGTTTCCCGCAACCGCGCGGCGATCAATGTCAGCAGCGACTTGTAGACTTCCGGATGCTTGTTGGCGAATTCCTCGAACGCACCCCGGCTGAGAAAGCTTAACTGCGCCGAGCGCACCGCCACCACCGAGGCCGAGCGTGGCAATCCGTCAATGAGCGACAGTTCGCCGACGATGGCGCCTGAACCGAGAAAGGCGAGGATGCGCTCGGTACCGGCGCGCGACACCATGGTGACCTTGAGGAGTCCGTCCTCGACACGATAGCAGCCGTCGCCGGCATCGCCGGCGAGGAACAAGACCTCGTCGGCTTTAAGCCGGGCCGGCGTCGTGTTGCTGAACAGGCTGGCCGAAAGATGCTCGGGCAATCCCGACAGCAGACTCGGATTGGTGCGTGGCGGAGCCATGGCGCGTCTCGCGGCTCATTCCAGCCGGGATCCCGTCCCTTTCGGTTGGCAAAGCATGCGGCAGAATTGCGGAAAGGAAAAGCCCGCCCGGACGTTTAGTCCGGAGCGGGCGAGGTGAACCCGTGGCAGGGTTCTTGGGGTGTATGGGGGACGTGCATCACCCCTTGGACATCACGCGGGTCATTGGAGGTTTGGGGACGGGGGAAACCCGCTGACATCGAACCGAATTCAGATCAGTCTTTGGCGCCATCGTTTGTTGTTGTTTTCGACGATCAATGTAGCGCCTCGCGCAAATCGCGAAGTGACCGGAATCACAGAACGTCGCTTTTTTCCTAAACCATTGATATCGAAGACGTAATTCCCCAATAGCGGGGGATTTGGTGGCCGGCGCAGCGCGATCAGCGCTTGGGCGCGCGCACTTCGACGCCGGCGCGGACTTCGATCGGTTGCACGACTTGGGTGATGTCCTTGTCGGGACCAAGTTCGTCGCAGGTGAGTTTGAGGATGCCGGCCACCGCTTCGATCACCTGGATCGGAATGCCGAGTGCTTTGGCTTCCGAAATGAAAAGGTTCACGTCTTTTAGCATCAAGCCCGCGGTGAAGCCCTGATTGAAGCTGCGCGGCAGAACCACTTCGGGAAATTTCTGCTCGGTCGCAGTGCTGCGGCCCGAACTCGCATTGATCACGTCGAGCATGATGCGCGGATCGAGGCCGGCTTTGACTCCCGCGACCATCGACTCCGAGGTCGCCACCATTGCCGCCGCGGACAGCACATTGTTGCAGAGCTTCATGGTCTGG
>DASXJB010000251.1:0-17573 GCA_036497645.1 Xanthobacteraceae bacterium | reverse complement strand
GGCGATCAGATGATCACCGGCTATCGCGATCACGGCCATATGCTTGCCTGTGGCATGGACCCGAAAGGCGTGATGGCGGAGCTCACCGGACGCCGCGGCGGCTATTCCAAGGGCAAGGGCGGTTCGATGCACATGTTCTCGCTGGAGAAGAAATTCTACGGCGGTCACGGCATCGTCGGCGCGCAGGTGCCGCTGGGGACGGGGCTCGCATTCGCGAACAAATATCGCGGCAGCAGTGATGTCAGCCTGACCTATCTCGGCGACGGCGCGGCAAATCAAGGCCAGGTTTACGAGAGCTTCAACATGGCCGAGCTGTGGAAGCTGCCGATCATCTATGTCATCGAAAACAATCGCTATGCGATGGGAACTTCGGTCGCGCGCTCCTCGGCGCAGCCCGATCTCTCCAAGCGCGGGACTTCCTTCAACATCCCTGGGACGCAGGTCGATGGCATGGACGTGCGCGCGGTCAAAGCAGCTGGCGATCAGGCGCTGGCGTGGTGCCGCGCCGGAAAGGGCCCGATCATTCTAGAAATGCTGACTTACCGCTATCGCGGCCATTCGATGTCGGATCCGGCCAAGTACCGGACCAAGGAAGAAGTTGACAAAGTGCGCACCGAGCACGACCCGATCGAACAGGTGCGCAAGCGGCTCCTCGACAAGAAATGGGCGAGCGAGGATGATTTAAAAAAGATCGACGCTGCGGTCCGCACTATGGTCAATGAGGCGTCCGAATTCGCTACCCACGATCCCGAACCAGATCCCGCCGAACTTTATACCGACGTCTATCACTGAATTGCCATTGCCGCGACTTTATGTGAGCCGCCATGCCGACCGAAGTGTTGATGCCCGCGCTGTCGCCGACGATGGAGAAGGGCAATCTCGCCAAGTGGCTTAAGAAGGAAGGCGATCCGGTCCGGTCGGGCGATGTCATCGCGGAAATCGAAACCGACAAAGCAACTATGGAAGTCGAGGCGGTGGACGAGGGCACGCTGGGCAAAATCCTGGTGCCCGAAGGCACCACTGACGTGGCCGTCAATACGCCGATCGCCATGATCTTGGCCGAAGGCGAAGACGCTGCGGCGCTCAAGGACGGCAAGCAAGCGCCCGCCAGACAGAGCAAGGCCGAACAGCCGTTGCGTCAGGACAAGGCCGCCGAATCCGTGCCGCCTGCGCAAAAACCGCAAGCCGCAAAGCAAGTAGACGCGCCGGCACCGGCTCCGAGCGGCACCGCCAAGCCGCCATCGGCCGAGATCGTGCCGGAGCCGGAGGTGCCCGCAGGCACCGAGCTCGTATCGATCACCATGCGCGAAGCGCTGCGCGACGCCATGGCCGAGGAAATGCGCCGCGATCCCGACGTCTTCGTCATGGGCGAGGAAGTCGCCGAATATCAGGGCGCCTACAAAGTCACGCAGGGATTATTGGACGAATTCGGCGCGCGCCGCGTCATCGACACGCCGATCACCGAACACGGCTTCGCCGGCGTCGGCATCGGCGCAGCCCTTGCGGGATTAAAGCCGATCGTCGAATTCATGACCTTTAACTTCGCCATGCAGGCGATGGATCAGCTCATCAACTCGGCGGCAAAAACCCAGTACATGTCCGGCGGACAGGTCAGAGTCTCTATCGTGTTCCGCGGTCCGAACGGACCGGCTTCGCGCGTCGCCGCGCAGCACAGCCAGGATTATTCAGCCTGGTACTCGCACGTCCCCGGCTTGAAGGTGATTGCTCCGTCCAACGCGGCCGACGCCAAGGGCCTACTCAAGGCCGCGATCCGCGATCCCAATCCGGTGATCTTTCTCGAAAACGAAATTCTCTACGGTCATTCGTCGCCGGTGCCAAAGCTCGACGATTACGTGCTGCCGATCGGCCGCGCGCGTGTGGTACGCCCAGGTAAGGACGTCACGATTGTCGCTTGGTCGATGGGAATGAGCTACGCACTCAAGGCAGCGGAGGAACTGGCCAAGGAGAATATCGAGGCCGAGCTCATCGATTTGCGCACGCTAAAGCCGATGGACACCGATACCATCGTCGAGTCGGTGAAGAAGACCGGCCGGCTTGTCACCGTCGAGGAAGGCTGGAAGCAATCGGGCGTTGGCGCCGAGATCGCCGCGCGCGTGATGGAAGACGCGTTCGATTATCTCGATGCGCCGGTGACCCGCGTCAGCGGCAAGGACGTGCCGATGCCTTATGCCGCAAATTTGGAAAAGCTCGCGCTGCCCTCGGTCGCCGAAGTCGTCGAGGCGACCAAGGCAGTTTGCTACAGGTAACCCTTTTGCGGTGAAACTGGCGCGCCATGCCCGTCAACATCCTGATGCCCGCGCTGTCGCCCACGATGGAAAAGGGCAACCTTGCGAAATGGCTCAAGAAAGAGGGCGACCCGGTCAAGACCGGCGATGTGATCGCCGAGATCGAGACTGACAAGGCGACGATGGAATACGAGGCCATCGAGGACGGCACCCTCGCTAAAATCGTCGTGCCGGAAGGCACCAATGACGTACCGGTCAATCAGCTCATCGCCGTGCTGGCCCAAGAAGGCGAGGATGTGAAGGCCGCCGCTGCGGCCGCGGCGAAAGCCGCTCCGACGGCAAAGGCGCCGAGCGCAGTGGAAGCCGCGCCCAAACCAGCCCAACCGGCGGCTCCGTCGGCTGCGCCAGCACCGCCCGCCACGCCACCGCAGCGGCGCGATGGCGGCGAGGCGGCCCGAACCAATGGCCGCGGTTTAGCTGCGGCTGCCGCGCCTGCGGCGGGGCGCATTTTCTCATCGCCGCTGGCGCGCCGGCTCGCCAAAGAGGCGGGCATCGAGATTGGCCGCATCCAGGGTTCAGGTCCGCATGGCCGCGTCGTCGCCCGCGATATCGGAGCGGCGCGCGAAGGCCGCGGCTTGCGTGCGCCCGCTGCCGCTCCTGGCGGCGGTCCCGTTCCGATGATCGCGCCGGCGATGACCGATCAGCAGATCCGCGCGCTCTATGAGGACGGCAGCTACGAAATCGTGCCGCACGATGGCATGCGCCGCACCATCGCGGCGCGGCTCACCGCGTCGGTGCAAACGATTCCGCATTTTTATCTCACGGTCGATTGCGATATCGGCAAACTTCTGCATGCGCGCGAGGACATCAACGCCACTGCGCCCAAGGACAAAGACGGCAAGCCGGCCTACAAGCTCTCGGTCAACGATTTCGTCATCAAGGCTCTGGCGCTCGCGCTGCAGCACATTCCCGACGCCAATGTCAGCTGGACCGAAGCCGGCATGCTCAAGCACAAACATTCCGATATCGGCGTGGCAGTAGCGATGCCGAATGGCTTGATCACGCCGATCATCCGCGATGCCGAGAACAAATCGCTTTCAGTGATTTCGAACGAGATGCGCGAACTCGCGGTCCGGGCGCGGGCGCGCAAACTCAAGCCGCAGGAATATCAGGGCGGCACTACGGCGGTTTCAAATCTCGGCATGTACGGCATCAAGGATTTCACCGCGGTGATTAATCCGCCGCATGCGACGATCCTGGCGGTCGGCGCCGGCGAGGAGCGCGCGGTCGTGCGCAACGGCAAGATCGAAGCCGCCCACATCATGAGCGTCACAATGTCCTGCGACCATCGCGCCGTCGACGGCGCGCTTGGCGCAGAGCTGATCGGCGCGTTCAAATCGCTGATCGAAAATCCGGTGATGATGCTGGTGTAACTTAGGACGGCTTAGCGCGGGTCGAGACCCTTGGAGCGGAACACGGCCACCGCTTGCGGCGAGCGCAGACTGCCGATCAGTGCTTTTCCGGTTTCCGCATTTTTGCTTCCCGTCATGATGGCGGCGGCAAATTCGGTGACCATGTTCAAATCGCCAGGCAGAAAGCCGACGATTTCGACGCCAGGCACATGCAGCAATTCGGGCTTCTGCTGAACCGCAAGCTCAGCCTCGCTGGTCAAAAGGAGTTCGGCGGAAAAACCGCCGGCCGGCGGAAATTTGGTCTTCGGCTTCATTTGCTCGGCAATGCCCATGCGCTCGAGCAATTTGGCGAAATAGACACCGCTAGCGCCGCCCGCTGACGGCTCGCTATAGGCGATCGATTTTGCTTTGAGCAATGTTTGCTTGAGAGCTTCGGGAGTGGAGATATCCGGCTTCGGCGCGCCCGCCTTGACCGCAATGGCGACGCCCGACCCGGCCAGCGTCACGTCCGAACCGGGCAGAACTTTTCCTTGCTTAAGCAACGCATCGATGCCGGCCCAGCTAAGGATCAAGACGTCGGTTCGCTCGCCAGCCTCGATGCGCGCGACCAGCATTGGCGCCGTGCCCCAGGTGACAGCAAGCTTGCTGCCATTTTGCTTTTCGAATGTCCGGAACAATTCTTCGGCAGCGCTGCGCACGCCGATGCTGCTGTAAACGCTTAGTTCGCTCATTGCCAACAATCCTTGGCCAACAATCCTTGTTGCATCGCTTTATATCGCGTGCGAATGAGCGGGCGAAACTGAAATCGGAATCGCAGCCGATATGGAAGACTTCATCGCCGGCTACCGGCGTTTTCGCGCCGGTACTTGGCGCAACGAACGCGCCCGCTTCGACAAGTTGAGCAAGTTCGGACAGAAGCCGCGTGCGCTGGTGATCGGCTGTTCGGACAGCCGAACCGATCCGCAAATGGTCTTTAATGCGGCCCCGGGCGAGCTCTTCGTCATCCGCAATGTCGCCAACCTTGTGCCGCCCTACGGGCCAGATGATCAGCCGCACGGGATCAGCGCCGCAATCGAATTTGCGGTGCGGGCGCTCAAGGTCCCACAGATTATTGTGATGGGTCACGCAATGTGCGGGGGCATTGCGGCGCTCCTGAACGGTGCGCCCGCAGAAGTGTCCGATTTCGTCGGCCAATGGGTACGCATCGCCGAACCGGCGCGCCTTCGCGCCATGTCGGCGCCGGTGGAGCGCCGGCAAGATGTTTGCGAGCACGAATCGGTCCGACTTTCGCTCGACAATCTGATGACCTTCCCATGGGTCAAAACTGCCATCGAAGCCGCTCAACTTGAGCTTCACGGCTGCTTTTTTGATATCCGTTCCGGTATTTTGGAACGGCTCGGCGGCGATGGCATTTTTCGCGCCATTGCCGATTGAACTCTCCTCCAATGAATGGTGGGCTTGGTTCGCTTCGCGCCCATATCTAAATCACATGTCTAAATCACGTGTCTAAATCAACAAAGCCGAGGCACCGCCCGCGACAAGAGCGGAGATGCTCGATAAGGTGCAGCATAGTTGCGTTTTGGCGAGGAATGAATGGCTGATACCAACTACGACATTATCATCATCGGTTCAGGACCCGGAGGCTACGTCACTGCCATCCGGGCTGCGCAACTTGGATTCAAGACGGCCATTGTCGAGCGCGAATATCTCGGCGGCATTTGCCTCAACTGGGGCTGCATCCCGACCAAAGCGCTGCTGCGATCGGCGGAGATTTTGCATTATCTTCAGCATGCCAAGGATTACGGACTGTCGGCCGGCGAGGTGAACTACGATCCCTCCGCTGTCGTCAAACGCTCGCGCGCCGTCGCCAAGCGGCTCAATGACGGCGTCGGCTTTCTTATGAAGAAGAACAAAGTTGCCGTGATCTGGGGCGAGGCGGCGATTGACGCTCTCGGCAAAGTCACCGTGAAAGCCGGTCGCGGCGAAGCGCCTAAAGGCGCGCTCGGCGCCGGTGCCTATGCCGCCAAGCACATCATTATCGCGACCGGCGCGCGGCCGCGTGTGTTGCCAGGCATCGAACCCGACAAGAAACTGGTGTGGACTTATTTTGAAGCCATGGTGCCCGATCGGATACCAAAATCGCTTCTTGTCATCGGTTCGGGCGCGATCGGCATCGAATTCGCATCTTTCTACCGCACGCTCGGCGCGGAAGTGACCGTCGTCGAGGTGTTACCGCAGATCCTGCCGGTTGAGGATGCCGAAATCGCCGCCTTTGCACGCAAGAGTTTCGAAAAACAGGGCATCAAGATCTTCACCGGCGCCAAAGTGACAAAGCTCGATAAAAAGTCGGACAGCGTCGCCGCGACGATCGACGACGGCAAGGGCGGCACGCAAACGCTCACGGTCGAGCGCGTGATCTCGGCGGTCGGGGTCGTCGGCAATATCGAGAGCGTTGGCCTGGAAAAGCTCGGCGTGAAAACCGACCGCGGCGCTGTTGTCATCGATGGGATGTGCAAAACCAACGTACCGGGAATCTACGCCATCGGCGATGTCGCCGGTCCGCCGCTTTTGGCGCACAAAGCCGAGCATGAAGGCGTGATTTGCGTCGAGGCTATCAAGGGCTTGCATCCGCATCCGATGGACAAGCTCTTAATTCCCGGATGCACGTATTGCTCGCCGCAGATCGCTTCGGTCGGGCTCACCGAACAGGCCGCCAAGGACAAGAAGCTCGACATCCGCGTCGGCCGCTTCCCGTTCGTCGGCAACGGCAAGGCAATCGCGCTCGGCGAGGATCAGGGCCTCGTCAAAGTGATCTTTGACAAAAAGACCGGTCAGCTCTTTGGCGCCCACATGGTCGGCGCCGAGGTCACCGAACTGATCCAGGGTTATGTGATCGCGATGAATCTCGAAACCACCGAAGAAGAGCTGATGCACACCGTATTCCCGCATCCGACGCTGTCGGAGATGATGAAGGAAGCGGTATTAGACGCCTACGGACGGGTACTGAATATTTAAACGACTAACCCCGTCATCGGCTTCACCGGCTCGCTGCCGGGGAACACAGTCTGCGCCAATGCCTTTTCATCCGCGCGCAGGTGGTCACGCAGCACACCCTTGAGGACAGCGCGCAGATCGGTCGTCGGTTTGAGATCGCGATCCTGGTAGAGGTTTGCCGGTTTTAATCCAGGCCAATCGGCGATCACCCGGCCGCCCTTGAGCGCGCCGCCGACCAGAATAGCCACCGTCGCAGTGCCGTGGTCGGTACCCTCGGTGCCGTTGATGCGGGCGGTGCGGCCGAATTCGGTTGCCAGCGCGACGATGGTCTCACGCCAGGCCGGGCCCATATTGGTTTTGATTGTAGCGAGCGCCTCGTCCAGCGCGCCAAGCAGTTGCGACAATCGGCCTTGTGCGATGCCTTCGTTGAAATGGGTGTCCCAGCCGTCAAGCGCGAGCGCGCCGACCCGCGGTCCGTCTGGTTTGGACAAGAACTTCGCAGCAGTGCCCACCGCTTCGGAAAAGTAAGCACGAACTTGTCCAGGACCCGGCGCGCCCGGCTTTTGCCCGCTGCCGGGTTGTTCGATCCCTGCCACGAGCTTGGAATTGTCTTCAAGGACGCCCGCGAGTTTGGCGTCACAATCGCGATAGAGAGCGAGAAGCCGCTGCACGGTATCTTCGCTCGCCGGCATCACCCGCTGCGGCGACCACGACAGCACTGGAGCGGGGCCGCGCACCACAAGTGGCGTGACCGGTCCGACGGCGAATAATTTGCTGCCGCGCGGATCGACGCGTCCGGCCGGAGCCAGTCCGGTAAGCGCGCGATTAAGCCAGCCGCTGTCGCTTGCGCCCGGCTTCGGCAATCCGCTCTCCAACAGATCCTGACCATCAAAATGCGAGCGCTCGCGATAGGGCGTGGCGCTGGCATGAACAACGATGGCCTCTTTTGCCTCAAACATGCGGTGCAGGTTTGGCATCGCCGGATTGAGCGCAAAGAACTCATCAAGCTTAAGCGCCGGCAGCTTGCCATCGAGCGCCAGTGCGTTGTCGCCGCGCAGCGCGAGCCAATCCGGATCGCCGACCGGCGCCACCGTCGCCAGTCCGTCCAGCGCGCCGCGGAGAATGATTGTGAGAAAACGAGGATCGCGGCCTTCGGCGCGTGCAATCTTCGGCAGATGCGCCCAGGCGAATAGCGTTCCCGAGGCAAACAATAATTCGCGGCGCGAGGGTGCATGCAATCTCATTGTCATCTCCGCAGAAATTCGGGCGACATAACCAGAAGCGCTAATCCCTGACCGCGACTTTCGGCGCGCGCTATGGTCTCACGCGTCTGTGTGGAGGCGAGGGGGCCAAGCCCGCTCTCCAGAACTTCCAGCGGCTCGGCTCGGGACGCACGACCAGCAAATTCGTTGGCGATATCGATGCGCCGTGGTACGCCGTCGATCCACGCCGCTTCGTTGTCCGAATAACCGTTTGGTGCTGGGGGGCGCCACAGCGGCGCGCCAAGCGCCACTTGCGCATTCATGATGCGGCCGATCGGGATGTCCGCCACAGTCCCACTGAGACGAATGACGCCAGCAATCCATTCCGCCGGTGGCTTGAGCTTTTGCCGCGGCGTGGTCCACGATTGCTCGGCCGTCACCAATGTTCTCGCCACCTGTCTCAAGTCGCCATCGGTGTCGAGAAAGGTTTTTGCCAGTTTGGCCACCAGCGCCGGCGGCGGATCGTCAGCGACAAAATGCCGAGCGAGCTTTTCGCCAATGTGCTGCGCTGTCGCCGGATGCCGCGCCAAATCAGCAAGCACGGCACGGCCCTGATCGAGACCACCCTCGGCGTAACGCTTGCCGAGCACGACCTGATCACCCGGCTCATGGAGACGTTTTACGAAAACGAATTCGCCGCCATGGATCGGCTCCTCGGGGCGCAGCCAGGTCCAGCCGGTGAGGACCTTGGCGAAATTCGTCACGTCGGCTTGGCTATAGCCGCTGCGAACGCCGAGCGTATGCAATTCCAGTGTCTCGCGTGCGAGATTCTCGTTGAGCCCCTTGTCTTGATTGATGCCGGCAATCGAGTCCGCGCCCATCGACTGCACATTGTCGAGGTAGAGCAGCATCGCAGGATGACTTTCCACCGCCTGCAAAAGATCGGCGAAGCGGCCCAGCACGTGCGGCCGGATGGCTTCGCGCTCGTAGGCGCCAACCATGGCGGCGTCTTTGTCTGCTGAAACGCAAAAGTGGTTCGACCAGAACCAGACCAATCGCTCGACCAGGCCGATCTCGGCATCGGCAGCCGCGTCAAAGCGCGCTTTGGCCTCGCTCAGAATGATCTGTTGCGGCAGCGGCGGCTTCGAAGCGGGCGCGCTGCTCTCAGCGCCCGGCAATTTGGCCATTTGCGAAGGGTCCTGGGCTTCGCCGCTGGCGGTCGCTTGCTTTTGCTGGCGCGTTGCCAGCTTCTGCTCGGCGCGGCGCGCGGCGCGAAAATCGAAAACCTGGCGCGCCGCCTCAGAGCTCGACATCAGATTTGGCGCGTCAAGCCGGCCAGCCCCTGGCCGTTCAAGATCAGCCAACAGCGCGCCGCGGGCATCGGCTGCAATCGCGGCGATCGCATCGCCAACCGGACCAAAGCCGAACCGGTGGAGGCCGAGCGCCGCTGCGGCTTTTCCGGAATTAAGCCCGCTCTTTGCACCCATGGAATCGTCTAGAACGCGTCGCGCGCCCCAAGCATCATCAACAGACTTTCATTGTGGCAAAAGTTGTGGCGCGGAAGGGAAAAACCGCAAGGAAAACATTATGATCCATTCATCTCCCGGTCGCAACGGCGAGCGGCTTGCGGCACCCAAAGCGCAGCCGTAAGTATCGTTTGCGGGCCGGTTGTCCGCGCAGGGGAATTCGCAGGGAACCTGTCCGGCGATGGCCATATTGATCGATACCGTTGCCAAGCCGCGCCGGCCGCGTCATCCAGAAAAGGCGCATCGGCCGGATCAACCCGTCTTGGCGAAGCCTGATTGGATCCGCGTCAAGGCGCCGGTCTCGGCCGGCTACCTGGAGACCCGGCGGATCGTTCGCGAGCACGATCTCCATACCGTGTGCGAAGAGGCCAGCTGTCCAAATATCGGCGAGTGCTGGGAAGCCAAGCACGCCACTTTCATGATCATGGGCGACACCTGCACCCGGGCTTGCGCGTTCTGCAACGTCAAAACCGGCCTGCCGGGCCCGCTCGATCCCGCTGAGCCCCAGCACGTCGCCGCAGCGACTGCAAAACTCGGGCTGACGCACGTTGTCGTCACCTCGGTCGATCGCGACGATCTTGACGATGGCGGCGCCGCGCATTTTGCCGCGGTCATTCGCGCCATTCGGGCGCGCTGCCCAGATACGACGATTGAGGTGCTGACGCCGGATTTTTTGCGCAAATCGGGTGCGGCCGAAATCGTCGTCGCTGCCCGTCCCGATGTCTTCAATCACAATCTGGAGACGGTTCCCTCTAAATACGTCAGTGTCCGGCCAGGAGCGCGCTACTTCGCCTCGATCCGCCTGTTGCAACGCGTCAAAGAAATCGATGCGGAGATTTTCACGAAGTCAGGAATCATCGTCGGGCTTGGCGAAGAGCGCAATGAAGTCTTGCAAGTCATGGACGATTTGCGCGCCGCCGACGTCGATTTTCTAACCGTCGGGCAATATTTGCAGCCCTCGCGCAAACATCACCCAGTGCTGCGTTTCGTGCCGCCCGACGAGTTCAAAGAACTCACGGCGGTCGCCTATGCCAAGGGCTTTTCAATGGTCGCGGCAGGCCCACTGACACGCTCATCGCATCACGCGGGCGATGATTTTGCTCGACTGAAGGCGCTACGGACCTTGCGTCAATAATGCCGCAGTTCTCGACCAAGCGGCATGTCCAGCATTCCGCGTCCAACATGTTCGATCTCGTTGCCGACGTCGAACATTATCCCGAGTTCGTCCCGTTGTGCCGGTCGCTTCGGGTGCGCAAGCGCTCGGCGGATGCCGACGGCCGGGAGGTCATCATCGCCGACATGACGGTTGCCTATAAGCTTATCTACGAAACGTTCACGAGCCGCGTGACGCTCGATCGTGCGGGGTTTGAAATCCTCGTCGAATATCTCGAAGGACCGTTCCGGAAAATGAACAACCGCTGGAGATTTCATCCGGCGGGGCAGGGCGCCTGCGACGTCGAATTTTTTATCAGCTATGAATTCCGCAGTCGCGCGCTTGGTCTATTGATGGGGGCGATGTTCGACGCCGCTTTTCGCCGCTTTTCGGCGGCGTTCGAACGACGCGCCGATCAAATCTATGGCGCCAAGGCCGGTTAGGCCGCCCGACGGGTCCCAGATTTTTGTTTCGCAAGACGCGCCAAAAGCCCGAGTGCTTCCAAGGCGGAAAGTTCGCGCACGCGTTCACGTCCGATATTGCCGAACAGGCGCCGCAGCGCCAGCACCTTGCCGTCGCGGCGAGCGGCTGCGAAATGTACGAGACCGACAGGCTTTTTCTTGGAGCCGCCGCTCGGACCGGCAATGCCGGTGATCGAGACCGCACAATCCGCGCTCGATCGCTTCAGTGCGCCTTTTGCCATGGCGGCCGCCGTCTCGCCGCTCACCGCGCCGTAGCGGCGAAGTGTAGCGGTCGGAACGCCAAGCAGCTTTTGTTTCGCCCCGTTCGAATAAGTGACGAAACTGCATTCGAATACGTCAGAAGATCCGGCAATCGCGGTCAGGGCTGCAGCGACAAGGCCTCCGGTGCAGGATTCTGCGGTGGCCACGCGCATACCTCGCGCCCGATACAGATCGAGCAGGCGGCTGGCGCGCTCGCGCAGGACGCGCCCGTTCATCCGGCGCTCCAGGGCAGCCGGATGGTCGCGGTTGCCATGGCAAAAATTCCCTCGCCGCGGCCTGCAAAGCCGAGCTTTTCGCTGGTGGTGGCTTTGACGGCCACCCGGTCGATTGCAACATTGGCGATATCGGCGATACGCGCGCGCATGGCGTCCCGATGCGGCGAAATCCGCGGCGTTTCACAAACGACGGTGACGTCGAGATGCGCGATCGCGCCGCCTCTCTTGCGGACGCGCTCGCAAGCGAACGCGAGAAAACGGTCCGAGGCAGCCCCCTTCCATTGCGGATCGCTCGGCGGAAAATGCGCTCCGATATCGCCTTCGGCGAGGGCACCAAGAATCGCATCGACAAGCGCGTGGAGCGCGACATCGGCGTCGGAATGACCCGTCACGCCGCGCGAATGCGGGATGCGTATTCCGGCAAGCATCAGGTGATCGCCCTCGGCGAAGGCATGCACGTCAAATCCATTGCCGGTCCGCACGTCCGAAAGTGCTGCAAGCCGCGTCATCTCGGCGCGAGCAAAGTCATCACTGGTCGTCACTTTCAAGTTGTCGGCTTCGCCTTCAAAAACGCTGACGCGCTGACCCGCCCACTCGGCTAGCGCCGCATCGTCGGTGAAGTTCTCCCGTTGCGCCGCGACCGCGCGGCGATGCGCCTCAAGGATCAGATTGAAAGTAAAAGCTTGCGGCGTTTGCACGGTCCGCAGGCGGCTGCGATCAAGCGTCTCGGTCACTATTGCGCTCTTGTCGATGGATTTCACGGTATCCGCGAGCGCGATGCCCGGGACCGCCGCGCCGCAGGTCCGACCGGCGCCGATGGCGCGGTCGATCAGCGCGCCGCTGACAAACGGACGAGCTGCATCATGGATAAGAACAAGCCCGGGACGGCGTGACACCAAGGCTTCCAACCCCGCGCGGACCGAAGCTTGCCGCGTGACGCCGCCGGCGACCGGGGGCAATAGATCTTCGAGGCCGGCAATCGCGTGGTGGTAAGTGTCCCGGTCGTTCGGATTGATCACCGGCTGCACGAAATCGATGCGCGGGTGCGCCAGAAAGGCACGCAGCGTCGCGCGGATCATCGGCTCGCCGCCAATGGGCCGATATTGTTTGGGAACGTCTGCGCCAGCGCGTTCACCGCGCCCCGCCGCAGCGATAACGGCAGCCACAGTCTCGATCATCGGGCACCTTGCTTCGATCTGCCCTGCTTTATCGCATGTCCTTGCGGCAGCGAATGCTTTCGCGGGCAGCTTGCGTGAATTCGGAGCGGTGCACAGCGGCGTTAATATTGCACTGCAACACTTGCACCGAGGCCAAATTTGGCTAAACTCTATGCAATGATTTGATGTCGCCTAATTCGTGTGCACGGCGTGCCGGCATTCCGCATGTTTAATGTGCGAATGGGACGTAACCTTATGACGCTGAATAGGTTTTCCTGCACTGCAGTCCAACCAATGGCCCGGCTCGGACGCAGGTAGATGAGCGCGGTTGAACCCTTGCTGGCCGAAACGCCGGCGGACGCCGTCCTCAACGCTTTGCCGCATCCCGTGATCGTTGTTGCCGCCGACGGCAAGGTGGTCGACGCCAACGCCGCGGCGGAAGCCTTCTTCGAAGTCTCGCTGCCGCTGTTGCGACGTCATTTCCTTCGCGAACTGGTCCCGTTCGGCAGCCCGCTGCTCGTGCTGGTCGAACAGGTGCGCAGGCGCGGTGCGGCGGTGAATGAATATAAGGTCGACCTCGGCACGCCGCGTAACCCTGGCGACCGGCTGGTTGATTTGCATGTCGCGCCGTTGCCGGAGCAGCCGGACTACGTCGTCGTGATGCTGCAAGAGCGCACGATCGCCGACAAAATGGACCGCCAACTCACGCATCGTGGCGCGGCGCGGTCGGTGATCGCGCTGGCCACCATGCTCGCCCATGAAATCAAAAATCCGCTGTCGGGTATTCGCGGCGCAGCGCAACTGCTTGAACAATCGGTGGACGACGACGACCGTGCGCTGACGCGACTGATTTGCGAGGAGGCCGATCGCATCGTCAAGCTTGTCGACCGCATGGAAGTGTTCAGCGATGAACGACCGGTCGAACGCGAGCCGATCAACATCCATGTGGTGCTCGACCATGTGAAGCGCTTGGCGCAATCTGGCTTCGCGCGACACATCAAGTTTGTCGAGGATTATGACCCGTCATTGCCGCCGGTCCTCGCCAACCGCGATCACCTCGTTCAGATATTCTTAAACCTGGTCAAGAACGCCGCCGAAGCGATCGGCGAAACTGCAAGCGGTGGCGAAATCGCTCTATCGACCGCGTTTCGACCTGGAGTTCGCCTGTCGCTACCGGGAACAAACGCGCGCATTTCCCTGCCGCTCGAATTCTGCGTCAGGGACAATGGACCGGGTGTGCCCGATGAATTGATGCCGCACCTCTTCGATCCCTTCGTTACCACCAAACCGACGGGCTCGGGGCTCGGGCTTGCGCTGGTGGCGAAAATCGTCGGCGATCATGGCGGCATCATCGAATGCGAGTCGCAGCCGCGACGCACTGTGTTTCGTATCCTCATGCCGAAATACGCCGCGACTTCGAGCGGCGAGGGCGGCCAGCCGGAGGGCCGCACACCAGCGCAAGGGAATCATTGATGCCCGAAGGCAGTATTCTTGTCGCGGACGACGATGCGGCAATCCGGACCGTCCTCAACCAGGCGCTGTCGCGCGCCGGCTATGAAGTGCGCTCCACAGGCAATGCCGCGACGCTGTGGCGCTGGATCAGCCAAGGCGACGGCGACCTGATCATCAGCGACGTACTTTTGCCTGACGAAAGTGCCTTCGACTTGTTACCGCGCATCAAGAAGGTGCGACCCGACCTGCCGATCATCGTAATGAGCGCCCAAAACACCTTCATGACCGCTATTCGCGCGTCGGAACGCGGGGCTTATGAGTATCTGCCCAAGCCGTTTGATCTCAAAGAACTGATAACAATCGTCGGCCGCGCACTGTCAGAGCCGAAAGAAAAAACGCGCCCCGCACCGAAATCTGAAGATTTCGAGTCGATCCCTCTCGTCGGCCGTTCACCGGCGATGCAGGAAATCTATCGCGTGCTGGCGCGGCTGATGCAGACCGATTTGACGGTCATGATTTCAGGGGAATCCGGGACCGGCAAAGAGCTGGTCGCCCGCGCGTTGCATGACTATGGCAAACGCCGCAATGGTCCATTCGTCGCAATAAACATGGCGGCGATCCCCCGCGATTTGATCGAATCCGAACTGTTTGGTCATGAGAAAGGCGCCTTCACCGGCGCCAATACGCGCAGCTCAGGCCGCTTCGAGCAGGCCGAGGGCGGTACGCTGTTTCTCGACGAGATCGGCGACATGCCGATGGAAGCGCAGACGCGGCTTTTGCGCGTTTTGCAGCAAGGTGAGTACACCACTGTCGGCGGCCGCACGCCGATCAAAGCCGACGTGCGCATTATCGCCGCGACCAACAAGGATTTGCGGCAGCTCATTCAGCAAGGCCTGTTTCGCGAAGATCTGTTCTTCCGGCTCAATGTCGTACCGCTGCGGCTGCCGCCGTTACGCGAGCGCAGCGAAGACATCCCCGATCTGATCTGGCACTTCTTCGCCCTGGTGGAGCGCGAGGGCTTGCCGCCCAAACAGATCGATCAGGCCGCGCTCGATCGGCTCAAACGGCATCGCTGGCCGGGCAATGTCCGAGAATTGGAGAATCTGGCGCGCCGGCTGGCCGCGCTTTACCCGCAGGAGACGATCACCGCGGCCGTCATAGATACCGAATTGTCGCAACCTGCTTTGGCGGCGCCCGGAGAGAGCCGCGGCGGCGATGAGAACCTGTCGAACGCGGTCGAGCGTTATCTCGCCAGATATTTCGCCGGTTTCGACGGCGACTTGCCGCCGCCTGGCCTTTATCACCGCATTCTGCGCGAGGTCGAAGGTCCGCTGGTTTCCGCTGCATTAGCCGCAACCCGCGGCAATCAGATCCGGGCAGCGGATCTTCTTGGCGTTAATCGCAACACTTTACGCAAGAAAATCCGCGATTTGGACATCCAGGTCTATCGCACTGGAAGCGGCTAAAAACCTGCAAACTGGTCCGCACTTTTACTTGCCGTGAATTCGCGGGTCGCCCCGGTATTGTCGCAATCTGGCAACATTGTTGTATAAAAGCATCACTTCGGGGTCGGGTGGGCGTACAATTTCAGTGCTCATCCGGTCGACTTTTTTACCCCAGGGGCAGGCTCCGGACCTTTTGACATGGCGACGGTCGACCAAGTAGCCGCGCTGGACTCGGCAGGCATTACGCCTGTGCCGTTCGTGTCCCGGCTCATTGGCGCTTGTGCCGTAGGCGTGGCGCTCCTGTCGGCGACTGCGACCTTCTTGGTGCTTGCCGGTCTAACGCCCATCGCGCCGGTTCATGAGGTTGTGGTCGACCTCTTGCTCGGTAACGTCGTTACCGGCCTGCTGTTGCTCGGCATTATCGGGCGCGAGGTCTGGAAGGTCGTGCAGGCCCGCCGTCGCGGCCGGGCCGGGTCACGGCTCCACGTTCAGATCGTCGGCCTGTTTGCGGTGATCGCGGCGGTGCCGACAGTACTGGTCTCGGTGGTCGCGAGCACCACGCTCGACCGCGGACTCGACCGGTTTTTTTCCACCCGCACGCGCGCGATGATCGAACAATCGATGATCGTCGCCAACGCCTACGTGAGCGAGCACGCCGAGGCGATACGCGGCGACCTTTTGGCGATGGCTTACGATCTCGGTCGCGTCAAGTCGATTTTCGATTCCGATCGCGATCAATTCCAAAAAATCGTCAGCGCGCAGGCTGCCGGACGCAATCTCTCTGCGGCGATCCTCCTCAAATCCGACGGTTCGACTGTTGATAAGGGCGGCGTGACGGTCGACAAGAAAGTCGTACTGCCGACGCCCGATCTGCTTGCGGAAGTCAATGAAACCGAGCCTCGGGTCGCACTTATTCCGGAAGACAATCATCTCGCCGCCGTGGTCAAGCTGCGCGGCTATGACGATATGTATTTGTACGGCGCCCGTCTCCTCGATCCACGGGTGGTGGCGCAATTGCGCGCCACTCAGGAGAGCGTCGGCGAATTCGCCAATCTCGAAGCCCGCCGTCTCGGTATCCAGATCGCCTTCGGGCTGATGTTTGCGATTATCGCGCTCATCGTTCTGCTTTCGTCGGCGTGGCTCGGCTTGGATTTTGCCAATCGCCTGGTTGCTCCCATTCGTCGTTTGATCGGTGCCGCAAATGTTGTATCGACCGGCAATCTGGACATTCAAGTTCCGGTGCGCCGTTCGGAAGGCGATCTCGCCCGGTTAGGCGAGACATTCAACAAGATGACTCAGGAGCTGCGCACTCAGCACGAAGACATTGTGCGCGCCCGCGACCTTATCGACAGTAGACGTCGTTTCACCGAAGCGGTGCTCTCAGGCGCCAGCGCCGGCGTAATCGGAGTCAATGCCGACGGACGTATCTCGATACTCAACCGCTCGGCGGAGCGGCTGATGGGTCGATCCGAAGCCGAAGTTCTAGGTCTGCCGCTTGCGCAAGTCGCGCCTGAACTTGCGGAAATCTTCGAAGCGGCGCGCTCCGGCAATCAGCGCCTCGTGCAAAGACAGTTGGCGGTGACGCGTGACGGGCAGGAGCGAAATTATTCCGTGCGCGTCACCAGCGAGCAGGCCACCGAGGCCGAGCATGGTTACGTGATCACGATCGACGACATCACCGAACTGGTGCTTGCGCAGCGTTCCTCGGCGTGGGCCGACATCGCGCGGCGGATTGCGCATGAGATCAAGAACCCGCTGACGCCGATTCAGCTTTCGGCCGAACGGCTGCGTCGCAAATACAGCAAAACGATCTCCGACGATCCGGCGGTATTCGAACAATGCACGGAAACGATCGTGCGCCAGGTCGACGACATCAAACGCATGGTGGACGAATTCTCTCGTTTCGCACGCATGCCGAAAGCGGTGCTCGCCGATGAGGATGTAGCCGATACCGTGCGTCAGGTTGTGTTCCTGCTTCGCGTCGCCCATCCCGACATCGATTTCGATGTTGAACTCGAATCCGAGGCG
>DASXJB010000250.1:0-3203 GCA_036497645.1 Xanthobacteraceae bacterium | reverse complement strand
CTGGCGACCGTGCCGGCGGGCGCGCTGCTTCTTCGCGGCGACAGCGTCGCCTTCCCGCCCGGCGGCTGCGCCTATCTGCACCGGCATCAGGGGCCCGGCATCCGCTGCCTCATCGAGGGCGGCATCCGCATCGATACCCATTGCCGCTCCACTTCATACGGGCCGGGCGGCGCCTGGTATGAGACCGGGCCTGACGGCGTGTTCGCGCAAGCCGCCGATCGCCCGACGCGCTTCATCCGGGTGATGGTCCTGCCGCGCACTTATCTCGGGAAAAGCTCGGTCGAATATCTGAACGAAGAGGACAAGGCGAAGCCGAAGTCGCAGAGCTACAAGATCTTCGTCGATATGCCGATCAGGGATCAGGGATCGGTAATCAGTAATCAGCCTTCTTCCTGATACCTGATTCCTGATACCTGATTCCTGGCGACTCACACCGGCTTGTAATTGCGGTCGACTGGCACGTCGATTAGCAACGGCGCGTCGCTTTGCAAACCCTTCGCGATGAGATCGGTGGCGTCGTGCACGCTGGTTGCACGCTCTGCGGCGACGCCGAGCGAGCGCGCGAGATTGACGTAATCGATCGCCGGATCGGTCAGCTCCATGCCGACAAAGCGGTCGACCTGGGCGGCGAGCCCGCGCTGCGCAACCAAGCGCTGCTTGAGAATGCGATAGGAGCTGTTGTTGAGAATCACAAACACCGCCGCGATGCGCTCATGCGCCGCGGTCCACAGCGCTTGGCAGGTGTACATGGCGCTGCCGTCGCCGACGAGCGCCAGTACCGGGCGATGCGGCAAAGCGAGCTTGACGCCGATCGCGGCCGGCAGGCCCCAGCCGATGCCGCCGCCGCGCAAGCCGTAAAAGCTCTGCGGATCGTCGCTGCGAATAAGCGAGCGGATGCCGGCGCCCGACGAAATGGTTTCGTCGATCACGACGGCGTCTTTCGGCAGCATCTCGCCGATGGCGTTGAGGAGGGAGAGCGGCTGCACCGGCGTTTGCCCCGCCATCTCGCGCGCCTTGGCCTTGAGCGCGTCGCGTTCGGCAAGCGTCGCGGCTTTGGCCGCGTCAAGCCGCTCGCGCGCGGCGCCGCGCGCGCCGCTCGACATCGCTTTGCGCACCGCCTCGGTGACATCAGGCAGCGTGGTTTTCGGATCGCCGAGAATCGCGACCTGCGGCGGATAATTCTTGCCGAGTTCCCACGGATCGGTGTCGAGGTGAATGAGCGTCAGCCCGGCCGGCATCGGCTCGATATCGGACGGCAGCGACAGCGTGAACAGATCGCCGCCCACCGAGAACAGCACGTCATATTGTTCGAGAATTTTGCGGATCGGCCCCTGCATGCGCGTCATCGCGCCGCGAAACAGCGGGTGCGACGCCGGAAACGATGCCGTCGAAGGCACAAGCTCGCTATAGACCGGCGCACCGATCAGTTCGGCGAGTTCGATCAGTTCGGCGTGCGCTTTCGAGCGCGCTACCGCATCACCGGCGACGATAAGCGGCCGCTTGGCTTCGGCGAGGATTGTTGCGGCTTGTTTGACCGCCGCCGGATCGCCGCGCAGCTGCGCCGCGATGCGGGTCGGCGCCAACAGATCGATCTCGCCTTCGGCTTTGAGAATGTCGCCCGGCAACGACAGGAATACTGGGCCGGACGGCGGCGCCAGCGCGGTCTTGGCGGCGCGGTGAAGAAGCCGCGGCAAGTCGGCGAGACGATGCACTTCGGCCGACCACTTCACCAGCGGCCGCGCGATCGGCGGCAGGTCGGCCCACAGAATGGGCTCGGTGGTGTTGAAGTCTTGATCGTGCTGCCCGGCGGTGACCAGGATCGGGCTGCCCGCCTTCTGCGCGTCGTAGAGCATGCCCATCGCATTGCCGAGGCCGGGCGTGACGTGAAGGTTGACCACCGCGAGCTTGCCGGAGGCCTGGGCATAGCCGTCGGCCATGCCGATCACGCTCGCTTCCTGCAGCGCGAGCACGTAACGCAGCTCGTACTCGACCGCGAGCGCGTCCATCAGCGGCAATTCGGTGGTGCCCGGATTGCCGAACAGAATCTCGACGCCCTCCTGCTTGAGCAGTTCGAGGAAGGCGCGTTTTCCACTCATTGCAGGCAAGACTGTTTCCTCCGGCGCGGATGCAGAACCCGATACTCGCAGATTTGCGCTGCGGTTAGCTATGCCGGATTTGCTTGGCCGAGTCATTGTTGGCCAGATCATTGCTGGACCTGATCTGGCGCTGCGAGCGCCCGGTCAGGCGCTCGACCGATGTCTGGTTGGAGAGCCAAAGCGGATATCGAGCCCGGCGCGCCTCAATGTCCGCTAATGACCCTAGGCGGAACACTTAGCGGGGGCGGGTCGAACAGTTGCGGCCTGCTTCAATGCTGCACATACCTGATCAAAAGTCTCTGACGTTAATCGTGAGCTGGCTCGATCTCGTCGAGAGATTCACTTTGGAGCTCAGCATGTTCATCTATCAATCCAATCTCTCGAATTAATCTTTCAACTTCGACGCGCGCGAGTGAATTAGTTTGGCCGGACTCGGCCGAGCTCTCGGACCCTTCTGCGAAATCGAACACTGTCAAACCTGCTGCGAAAAACTCCCGATATGCAGGCCGTTCCAGTAGACCACGTGCGATGCGAAACCCCAGCTTCCTTTGAAGCGCGTCCAGAACTACAGTGATTTGACGCTGATTGTTTGACTCGACTGATTCCAGCCGATTCCGAACAATGATCCAGTCGGTCGCGTGACCACTGACCTTACCCCGGGCCTCGAGCGCGCGCCAAACCATATTGGCGTAAGCCGACAGCTGAGGCTCGAGGTCGCTGCTTTCCATCGCGACCAATACGTCGAGATCGAAAAAGCTGTCATTGATCGGGGTAATCAGAGTGTCTGCCATGCCGTGTGCGATTAGGCTGAGATGTTGCACCCCGCTCGGCGTATCGATAACGATGAAGTCGTGGTTGTTCGCTCGTCCAATTTCCCTCAGCTGCGAGATGAACTGCCTTAGATCAGCGCTATGACTTAAGCTGCTACTGTCGATGAAGTTGTCTTTGTGCGCTCGCCCATCGTTCTTGAATTGCGCTATGAACTGTTTCAGATTCCGCGCTGTACCGTAAGCATCCCTTTCCTTGACTGGGTAGTGATCCGGCCTTTCCAATTTCCGGCCGTGTTTCCGATCCCATTCCCGACGATTGGCGAGATACCGCGTCAAG
>DASXJB010000249.1:0-3811 GCA_036497645.1 Xanthobacteraceae bacterium | reverse complement strand
GCTGGCCGGATCGCGCGGATCGTGGCCGGCGAGGGCCTGCAGCATCAGCGCGCAATCCTCGGCCGTCCACGCCATCGGCCCGATATGGTCGAGGCTGAACGCAGCCGTCGCGACCCCGGCGCGGCTGACGAGACCATAGGTCGGCTTGATGCCGGCAATACCGCACAGCGCCGCCGGACCGCGGATAGAGCCGCCGGTGTCGGTGCCGATCCCACCGAGGATCAGCCCCGCCGCCACTCCGGCGCCGGTGCCGCTGCTGCTGCCGGCCGTAAAGTGCTCGGTGTTCCACGGGTTACGCGCCGGCGGCTTGGGCAGATCGAATGAGGGGCCGCCATCGGCGAATTCATGCGTCGTCGTTTTGCCGATCAGCACCGTGCCGGCGGCAATCAGCTTCTCGGCGCAGGTGGCGTCGGCGTCCGGGATGTTGTCCTGCAGCAGCTTGGACTGGCAGGTCGTCGGTATTCCTTTGGTGTCGACAATGTCCTTGAGGCCGATCGGGATGCCGTGCAGCAGCCCCTTCGGACTTCGCGCCATGATCGCCGCTTCGGCGGCGCGCGCGTCGGCCAACGCCCGCTCCTCGGTCAGATGCACAAAGGCGTTCAGCTCGCCGTCGAGCTTGTGCACGCGATCGAGGCAGGCGCGTGTCAGCTCAACGGGCGAGAGCTGCTTTGCCGCGATCGCCCGGGCGGCCTCGGCAATCGTCGGGATCGCGCCGCTCATGCGAGGTCCTCCTCGGTGAAGTCGTAAACATGCGCCGGCTCGGCCATACGGCCGCGCGGCTTGCGCACCCGCTCCGCCATCGCAGCGATCCCGGCATAGACCGATTTCAGCTCGGCCTTCTGCTCCTCGTTCAGTTTTAGGCCGGCGCGGGCGATCAGAAACTCGAAGGCCTCGTCGTTGATTTCAGCCATCACACGGTCCTTTCCTGCTGAGCACTCGGCCAAACGATAACAGACCTGCGCCGGCGGGATGCTGAAAAACCGCGAATTGACTTTCGTAGGTCCGCGTGAGTTGCCAGTGCAAGGCGCCGCTGTAACGGGGCAGTGATCCGCGCGTCGCGCGAAATCACAGCGGCCGCCGTTCTTAATCGAGCTTCGGGAACTTTTAATCATTTTCAAGCTATTTCACGCAGCATGCTGGAAATGTCACAACGAACCGAAATCTCAGCCCTAACTTCGCTGCGTGGAGTAGCGGCTCTAACGGTTTTAATATTTCATGTCGTACCAGATTTTCGCGGCTATTTGGCTGTAGATCTGTTCTTTCTGCTGAGTGGGTTTGTGCTCACCCATGTTTACCATGAAATTGAATTGACTCGTCAGAGCTATTTTAATTTTTTAAAGGCAAGACTAGCACGTATCTACCCCGTCCATCTGATGATGTTGGTAGTGTTACTGCCGATGCTTAATACCAGGCCGGATTTCTCATTTGGCGGATTGCTGAGCAGCTTATTATTGATGCAATCACCGTGGCATTCAATATGCTGGAATTACGCTTCCTGGTCAATCAGCGCCGAGTGGCACTCTTATTTGTTATTTCCGATTTTGGTTATAAATTATCGGACTCGTTCAAATAATGTCTTGCTCGCCACGCTCGCCGTCTGCGCCGGCATAGTCGGCCTGACCGGTTTGATCTTAGGTTCAGGGAATATCTCGAATACTATCGTGGTACTGCTGCGCTGTTTACCCGAATTCATTTCCGGAATAGTTATGTATTTTCTATTGGAGCGTGGATGCCTCCCCAAGTGGATAAGTCTTGACATAACATTCTGTCTATCCGCTGCTATGCTGTTACTATTCGAGTTGATTCATGTCCCCGACGGGCTTATGGTTTGCATACTGGGCATGATCTTGGTGACGAGCGCAACAAATCAGGGACGCTCTGTCGCGATATTGAATTGCCACGTGTTCGCGTATCTCGGCTATATTTCTTACTCTCTTTACATGGTGCAAATGGCGGTCTGGGCAGTCCTTATGTCTACTTTTCAGATATCGACATCTTCGATACTTTACAAGGTGTTATTTGTCAGTCTTTGCTTCTTATCGGCTGCGATCATATCGCCGACGATCGAATATCCCGCCCGGAATTGGCTCAAACGGGTTAGCTGGCGTCCGTATCTTCGATCGCTGGCGACAAGAAATTGAGGAGATATCTTCGCCATTCCCCAAATCCTTCAAGCAGCAAGTCGCAGTTTCTCGCGCGCCATGTCGGCGAGCTTCTCGCTGATCGAGATTGTTGCGGCGTTGGTGTTGCTGGACACCACAGCCAGCGTAATCGGCCGGCCACCAGGTCCGACGCGCGTCGGCGCGTTTTCATAGGTCGGCGGCGTCACTTTTGCGCAAGCCGTACCGCGGCGTCCCGGCCTCACTTACACCAGCAGGCGAGACGGCCCCGGTGCCTATGCGCTTACCCCGCTTGGCAGTCGCCCGCCGCGGCCGTGCGGTAGCGTGTGAAGTTTCAACTCGACCGGGTTGCCGAGCCAGATCGCAAAACTGCTATGGTCCTCTACCGCGTCCTTGGTCAGCGGGTGGACCAGCACGTCGAGCCCGTCGCGGTTCAGCATCAGATACGGCACGACATGTTCGAACTGGTCGGGCTTGAATACGACCAGAACGTTGGCGATCGGGTGCGGGCCGACCGGCGTGTCGCGGAAGCCGTCGATCTCGACGCGGAACTTCTCGTCGATCGCGGCGCACACGCGCTCGGCGACGCCGCGCGTCGTTGTCGGGTCGTAATAGATGTGGGCGTGATAGCCCAGGTTCGCGACGGATTGCGTGGTCTTTTCGATCATTGGGCGCGCTCCCTGCTGGCTTGCAACGGCATGCGCATCTTTCCACAACAGTACCCGCAAGTCGATTCACCGGTGGAGCCTTAGGCGGCCATCCGAGCGGCCGGCCGGCGGACCATGTCGGCAGCCTTCTCGCCGATCATAATTGCCGCCGCGTTGGTATTGCCGGAGACGACCGTCGGCATGATCGAGGCGTCGGCAACGCGCAGCCCGTCCACCCCGTGGACCCGAAGCTCCGGATCGACGACCGCCATCGGGTCGCTGCCCATCTTGCAGGTGCTCGTCGGATGATAGACCGTCCCGCCGCGGCGCCGGGCATAATCCAAGAGCTCCTCATCGCTTTCGACCGCCGAACCGGGCTGGAATTCCGCCTCGATGAAGCTTTGCATGTGCGGGGTCTCCAAAATCTGCCGGCACAGCTTTAGACCGGCGACGATCGTGCGCTGGTCGGTTTCGGTCGCGAGATAATTCGGGTGGACCGCCGGCGCGTCGAACGGGTCGGGGCTTTTCAACTTGATCTCGCCGCGGCTTTCCGGGCGGAGCTGGTAGGCGATCATCGTGAACCCTGAAAACCGATGCAGCCCATCCTGCGGCCGCTCTGCGCTGAACGGCGAGATCGAGCATTTGACGTCGGGCGAGGCGAGCTCGGGGCGCGTGCGCGCGAATAACGCCGCCGGCGAGCTGATCATCGCGAGTGGGCCGCGGTGAAACATGTAGTATTCGAGCCCGGCCTTGAGTTTCCGCGCATTGCTCAACATCACGTCGTTGACGGTCACCGGCAGCCTGGATTTGAGCTTGATCGGCGCCGAGTAGTGGTCCTGCAGGCTCTGCCCGACGCCCGGCAGATTGTGCACGACGGGGATAGTGAGTTCGGCCAGATGCTGCTGCGGGCCGATCCCGGACAGCATCAGCAATTGCGGCGAGTTTACCGCACCCCCGCAAAGGATGACTTCGCGCTCAGCGCGCGCCGTGCAAAGCCGGCCGTCTCGGCGGAAACTCACGCCAATGGCGCGGCGGCCTTCGACT
>DASXJB010000248.1:0-1585 GCA_036497645.1 Xanthobacteraceae bacterium | reverse complement strand
GCCTTGGCCGGGTGGGCGGATAGCGAAGCCGTCCTTCCTGCCTACCTGATCGGGATGGTGCTGGCGGGCACGGTCGGAAAGGATCATGCGCTGGTTCGGCGGCTGCGAACCCTGACTTTCGGCCTGTTGACGCCGTTCTATTTCATACGTGCCGGATCGTTTGTCTCGATTCCTTCCTTGATCGCAGCACCGGCGGCCTTCCTGTTTTTCCTCATCGTCAAGATCACCACCAAGATGGTGGGGGTCTATCCCGTCACCAAGCTCTTTGCGGCGCCGGATCGTGAGGCGATGTACACGACACTATTGATGTCGACCGGGCTGACATTCGGCACGATTTCCTCGCTATTCGGCCTGTCCCACGGCATCATCAATCAGGCGCAATATTCCGCTCTTGTCGCGGCCGTAATCGGCAGCGCCGTTATCCCGACGCTGATCGCAAATGCGTTCTACCTGCCGCGCCACCTGCTGCCCGCTTCCGAAGCCGATGAAGCCGGCGTGGCGGAACAACCGGCAAGGCGCGTTGCCTCGGACCCGGCCGAATGAAAGGAGGCCCGCGGTGTTCAAGACAGTGCTGCACGCCAACGATGGGTCGGAGCCGGCGTTCAGGGCCTTGACCTTGGCGATCGACATCGCAAAGCAAAACGCGGCGGCGCTGCATCTGGTTTGTGTCGAGGAAATCCCGCCAATGCCCGAATATCTCGAGGAAATAAGGGAAGCCAAAGGCACAGCGGCGCGCAGATTCCACACCGTGATAGAACGTGCGCGTCATCTCGCCAGGGCGCGCGACCTCGATCTGCACGTGCATGTCCTGAGCGGCCATCCCGTGCGGATGATTGTCGATCTTGCGCCGAGGATTGGTGCCGATCTTTTGGTGATCGGCGCGACCGGTCATTCGGCGCTCTATGAGCGATTGATCGGCAGCCGCGCCGACCGCATCGTGCAATTGTCCCCGTGCCCGGTTTTGGTCATCAAATAATGATGTGACTACTGTGACTACGCGGTGCTGGACTGAGGCTTGTGATTCCTTTCATCTCCGCGCGCCGCCATCGGTCCATTGAGTAAACCGGCAGCAACTCTGAAAATGCGTGCGAAATGCGCCGAAAACGAGAAGCCATTCGTCTGCATCAGCTTGATCGCGAAAACCGATAGCCCGATTGAAAATACGGATCGGATCCGGCCGGACTGCGAGCGATTGAGACAGTTGGACGCACCCACCTTCCGCGTTGGGAACGCTTTTGACGGCACACTCTCTCTACCTTTTGCCTATCGACACGGGCGCGGGCTTCTGCCCAATTCTCGTCTCCGGGAAGTTCCGAAGGTCGAGTCGCGGGCATAACGTGCCGGAAGAGGGGTTGGAATTTGCGAGGTTAACGATGCGCATTGTGCGCAGCAACATGGACAAGCGCTCGGCGTTCGACTGGAAAGCCTGGGTATAGAGCAACGGTAACTAGACGACAGACTTGCCCGGCAAGGGCGGCTGCAGGGAGGAATGAATGGCTACTGCCGAAACCGCTGGCACGATCAACGGCGCCGGAGTGGGAATTTTCGATCGCGCGCACACGGTCGCAAAGGCCGGCTTCAATCG
>DASXJB010000247.1:0-6105 GCA_036497645.1 Xanthobacteraceae bacterium | reverse complement strand
TCCACCGTCTTCGGCGGACTATAACTGTCGTCGCGGGTGATGTAGTTGATCTTGCGGCCGTTGATGCCGCCCTTTTCATTGATCATGGCGAAATAGGCGGCGTGGACTTTGCCGTTGATCCCGTAGGCTGACGCTGGCCCGCTATAGGGATTGGTATTGCCGATCTTGATTTCGGTATCGGTAACGCCCGGCCCATATTGCCCCGCTGCGGTAGCAATTCCATTCGTAAGCACGAGGCTAGCCAGGGCCAACCCGCTTACGATGATCTTTTTTACGCTCATGAGGAACCTCCTTTTTGCGTTTCCTTCAGTCATTCGCGGCGCGTCGCGCCGATCGTAGCTCCTGGATAGCATGGGCGAGCCAAGGCCCAAGCGTGCCGACAACGCCGCGCGGCAGGACGTACATGAACAATAGCATTGCCAGCCCATAGATGGCCCATGGCGCGGCATCGGAAATATCGTTGGCGAAATTGGGCACGAACTCGATGAAAAAGCCGCCCACAATCGCGCCGCCAATCGTGGCAATGCCGCCAACCGCGGAGCCTACCAGGAAGGATAGCGACAGGAACAGGCTGAAACTTTCGGGGGCGACAAAGCCGATCACGATAGCGGCCAGCGCTCCGGCAGCGCCAGTGAACAGCGTGCTAGTGCCGAACGCCAAGGTCTTGTAACGGGCGGTGTTGATGCCCATGGCGGCCGCCGCGATCGGCTGATCGCGGATTGCAACGAAGGCGCGACCGGTGCGGCCATTGAGCAAATTTGCCGCGACCCGAATCGCGACCAACAGAACCAGGAGAACGAGAAAATACAGCCAGCGATCGCGGTCGATGCCGAGCTCCGGCGGCGGCAGCGGCTTGACCAGAACGATGCCCTGATTGCCGCCGGTCAAGGCGTCGAAATATTTGAGCAATTGCGGCATGGCGACCGCCATCGCCAAGGTGACGAGCGCAAGATAGGGCCCCTCGAAGCGCAGCGCCGGCAAGCCGAACAGTACGCCGAGCGCGAAACAGACCAGCGCCGCCGGCGGCAGCGTCGCCCAATAGGGCACGCCATAGCGATGCATCAGAATGGCGGCGGTGTAGGCGCCCGCAGCGAAGAAGCCGCCATGACCCAGCGAGATTTGCCCGTTATAGCCGGTGAGAATGTTGAGCCCGAGCACGGCGATGGCGTAGATCATCACCTGGGTCAGTTCGAAGACGTGATAGTTGCTCAACGTGAAAGGCAGCAGCACCGCAACTGCGATCAATGCGGCGGTGCCGGCCCAGCGCCACACGGCAAAGCCCATTGCCGACTCGCGCTCCATCGCGAGCTTTGCAGTGCTGTCGACGGGAAACGTTTCGGCCATGATCAAACCCGCCGTACCACCGCCGTGCCGAATAAACCGTTCGGCCGGAACACAAGCACAATGATGATCAATATCAGCGCTACCGTCAGTTTGAGCTGACTGGCGATCAGATAAGTCCCCACGAGATTTTCGGTCACGCCGACAATCAAGCCGCCGATGACGGCGCCGACAGGGCTCGTGATGCCGCCGAGCAGCGCGCCGGTAAAAGCGTAGAGCAGCACTCCGCTCATCATGTTCGGATCGAGAAACAAAACCGGCGCCACCATGATGCCCGCGACGGCGCCGATCGCCGCCGCGAAGCCCCACCCAAGCGCCAGCATGCGGCCGACATTAATTCCGCTTAGCCGCGCCGATTCCGGATTTTGCGCCGCGGCACGCATTGCCAGGCCGGTCGCGGTGAAGCGGAAAAAGCAGAACAGTGCGACGAGCATCGCCAGCGTCACAGCGATCACACCCATGTCGCGTGTCGTCATCAGCGCGCCGAACAGCGGTCGATCCGGGAACGGACTCGGAAATTCCTGCAAGGTGTAGCTGTAGATCCAGCCGGCGGTGGCATTGAAGATCAGAAGCAGCCCGATGGTGACGACCACCGCCGTGAGAATCGGCGCGTTTTCGACCGGGCGAATGACGATTCGTTCGATGAGCATGCCGCCGACAAACGACACCGCGAGCGTGATCACAAACGCCGCCCAGAACGGCAGTTCGGCATTGACCAGCGTCCAGGCGATATAAGTGGAGAACATCGCCATCTCGCCTTGCGCGAAGTTCACCAGATCGGTGGCGCGATAGATCATCACCAGCGCGAGCGCGAGACTGGCATAAACGGCGCCGGCGGCCAGTCCTGAGAATATTTGTTGCAGGAGCTGATGCATCGGCGCCCGTCAATATCCGAGATAGGAGCGGCGTATCTGTGGATCGTCCGCCAGCATCTTGGCGCTGCCGGAGGAGACGACATAACCGGTTTCTAGGAGATAAGCGCGATCGGCCATTTCCAGCGCCAGGCTCGCGTTCTGCTCTACCAGCAGCACACTCACCTGCTGTTCCCGCCTGATCCGCTCGATGATTGCGAAAATGGCTTCGACCACCCGCGGCGCCAGCCCGAACGACGGCTCGTCGAGCACCAGAAGCCGCGGCGACATCATCAAGGCGCGGGCGATGGCAAGCATCTGCTGCTCGCCGCCGGACAGCGCGCCGGCCTGCTGACGCCGTCGCTGCGCAAGAATCGGAAAATACCCGTACATGAGCTGCATCTTTTCGTCCGGCCGCCCGGCGGCGGTGTAGCCTCCGATGCGCAGGTTTTCCTCCACGGTAAGACCGATGAAAGTGCCACGCCCTTCCGGCACGTGCGCGACGCCGAAGCCGGCGATCTGCTCGGTCGTGCACCGTTCCAAGCGGCGGCCGGCGAACAGGATCTCGCCTTCGCTGCGCACCATGCCGCAGACCGCGCGCAGCGTGGTGGTTTTGCCGGCGCCATTGGCGCCGAGCAGGACGGTCATGCCGGCTTCCTCCACCACGAGATCGACGCCGTGCAGGACTTCGGACTGTCCGTAAAAGGCCTTCACCGCGCGCAGTTCGAGTATCGCCGTCATCGGTGCCGCGTCCCCAAATAGGCTTCGGCGACCGCCGGATTGACGCGCACCTCTTCCGCCGGCCCGTCGGCTATGACTCGACCAAAATTAAGCACAACGACCTGATCCGACAGGCTCATCACCAGACCCATGTGATGCTCCACCAGCAAGATGGTGATTGCGAGTTGATCGCGGACCGAACGAATGAGCGCGCCAAGCTCGGCGACCTCGTCGTGGTTGAGTCCGCCGGCCGGTTCGTCGAGCAGGAGCAGCGATGGCCGCGCCGCGAGCGCGCGCGCGAGCTCAACGCGCTTGCGCGCAGCAAAAGACAGGTTCGCCGCCGGCCGCGACGCCTCCCGTTCCAGTCCGACGAAAGTCAGCATCGCGCGCGCGGTTTCATCGAAGCTACGCTCCTCGCGGCGCGCCGAAGGCATCGTGACCGCGTCAACCATCGCGCCGTTGTGGCCGCGGGCATGGCCACCGACCTTGACATTGTCGAGAACCGTCATGGAAGCAAACAGTGCCGGCGACTGGAAGGTGCGGCCGATGCCGATCGCGGCGATGTCGGAAGCGGCACAGCGGCGGAGCGACCTGCCGTTCAAACGGATGTCGCCGCGCTCGGGCCGATAAAGCCGGCTCAGGCAGTTGAATAATGTGGTTTTGCCGGCGCCATTCGGACCGATGAGCCCCGCGATCAGGCCTTTGCTCACTGTGAAGCTGACATTTTCGAGCGCAACGATACCGCCGAAGCGCATCGTCAACTGCGCGATTTCCAGCAAAGGCGCGGCCGCGCTCGCCGTCGTTTGAGGCATCGGCGGCGGGGACGTAGTCATGCCTGTCGGGCCACCATTCGCTACGTTTCCTCCTCGGGCCCGCCGTCATTGTTTGTGTTTGGTCGGCCGGTCGCCGCGGCAGGGTTCCAAAACGTGACACGGCGCGCATTGGCGCGTCAACGCAAGGCGACCGGATAATTCGCGAGCCGCTTTTGGAATATTTCCCGTAAGGCGGGTTTCGGGCCGTTTCGCCGCAATCTAACCGCCAAAAGTTCAGGCTGCAGCGGTGGTTGGATCGATCATCTTCTTCACTGCGGTGATTTTGGTTGCCGGAAAGCCACTAATTTCGGCGTGCCTGCGAATGATTGCCTCATCTTTGGCAAGATACACGCAGAAGGTTTTATTATCGGCAACATAACTCTCGACCCATTGGATGTCGGGGCCAAGCTGGCGCAGCACATCGTTCGATTTCGCCGCGGCTTGGCGCAGTTGTTCCCGCTCGAAAGTTCCGACCTTTGGGATATCGCGTTCAATGATGAATTTTTGTAAAGCCATGACGTTCTCCATCAACCGCGCGTTGCTCGTTTCAAGGCACCAGAAAGTGCCGCTTCCGATCTTCGATCAATCGTAAAAAACATCGCCCGGCGGCGGCATAGGAATGCTCCGCGACGAGCCTTTGCCGAAGCAGCGTGTAGCGGATCTCACGCAGGTAGGACATCAACCGGTCGAAAATGTCTTCGGCCAACCGGTCGTGGAAATCGTCCACCAAGCGGCACACCGCGCTAAGTGCATAGTGCCGATTGCCCAAAGGCACTTCCGGTTCGGGAAGCGCCGGATTCCAATCGACATAGGACCAAACCGCCTTACGGAATGCTGCGCGCAAATGGTCCGGTATTGGACCAGACGCCGACTGAGCTTTTGACTTGGTCAGCCGCACCAATCCACCTTGCGAATGGCTCGCGCGAATTTCAGCCGCAGGTCACACTCGAAAACGTGGCAGCATTCCCCGGCGGTCAGATCGCTGCTTCAGAATTGGTATCGAAGAAATGCAGCCGATCCGGCCGCAGTGCAAAGCGCAATTTGTCTCCGCGCTTGGCGCGGACATTCGGTTCGACCGACGCCACCATGGTCTGCTCGCCAACCTGCAGGTCGAGTAGACTCTCGGCGCCTAATCTCTCCACGACCTCCACCAAGGCCTCGAAACAAAGTCCCGGCGGATCGCTGCCGTTGGCGACCTCCAAATCCTCCGGGCGAACGCCCATGATCACGTCGCGGCCTGCGTAGGGCGCAAGCCGCGAACTGATTTCGGCCGGGACATCGATGGCAAGCCCGGTATTGCCGGCTCGCAATCCGCCGGTCCCGTTGGTCACATGAACTGAGGCAAAATTCATCGCCGGCGAACCGATGAACCCGGCGACGAAGCGATTGACCGGCGTGTTGTAAAGTTCGAGCGGTTCGCCGACCTGCTGCACCACGCCTCCCCGCATGACCACCACGCGATCGCCAAGCGTCATCGCCTCCACCTGGTCGTGCGTGACATAGACCGCAGTGGTGTTGAGCCGGTTGTGGAGTTTCTTTAATTCGACACGCATCTGCACGCGCAACTTGGCGTCGAGATTCGAAAGCGGCTCGTCGAACAGAAATACTTGCGGATGGCGGACGATGGCGCGGCCGAGCGCCACACGCTGGCGCTGCCCGCCGGAAAGCTGCCGGGGTTTGCGGACGAGATAATCGCGAATGCCGAGGATATCGGCGGCCTCGTAGACGCGCTTGCGGATCTCGCCGCGGTCGACTTTGCGCATTTTCAGGCCGAAGGCCATGTTGTCGTAGACGCTCATGTGCGGATAGAGCGCGTAATTCTGAAACACCATGGCGATGTCGCGGTCCATGGGCGGCAGTTCGTTTACCACGGTGTCGCCGATGAGCACCTGACCCGAGCTAATCGATTCGAGGCCCGCCACCATGCGCAGCGTCGTGGTCTTGCCGCAGCCCGAGGGGCCGACAAAAACCATGAATTCCTTATCGCGGATCTCGAGGTTCACGTCTTTGACGGCGTGAAAGTCGTCGTAAAACTTATTGAGGCTGCGGATCAGAACGCGGGCCATACCCTATCCCTTTACTGAGCCGGTAAGGCCGGCAACGTAATGCTCGACGAAGAACGAGTAAATGAAAGCAACCGGAATCGAGCCAAGCAGCGCGCCCGCCATCAATTGCCCCCAATAGAACACGTCGCCGCGCACGAGCTCGGAAGTGACACCGACCGAAACCGTTTTCTGCTAGGCCGACGAGAGAAAGACCAGCGCATAGATGAATTCGTTCCACGACAGCGTGAACGCGAAAATGCCGGCCGACAGGATGCCCGGAACGGCGATCGGGATGATGATGTAAACCATCGCTTTCCAGCGCGTGGCACCGTCGAT
>DASXJB010000246.1:0-3896 GCA_036497645.1 Xanthobacteraceae bacterium | reverse complement strand
CTGGCGCGACCAGGGCAAGGTGCAGCAAGCGCGCGAACTGCTTGCTCCTAGTTACGGGTGTTTCACTGAGGGATTTGACACGCGCGATCTGAAGGAGGCGAAGGCGCTGCTCGACACGCTGGCGGCGTAAGGCTATCACGCTGCGCTTTGCCGTCACTTACCATTCAGCCGCGCTGGGAAATCCCTAAGAGCAACTACTGTAGTTCGAAGGGGAAGTTCGTAGGCAAGCCTTGTCGGTGGTATACACAAGTGGTATCACTCAGCGCGCAGGTGATGCGATTTCCTTCGAATTTATCGGCATTTCTGAAATTGACCGCAGTCTCCCCTAGGGAGCGCCAAGCGCTTGATTTCGATCGCCCAAGCAGCGACGGTCCGGCATGACCTGGTCGATCATCGCGCGCGATAGGAATACCGGGCAATTCGGAATTGCGGTTGCCACGCGTTTCTTTGCCGTCGGCGCGCTGGCGCCGCATCTCAAATCGCGCGTCGGCGCGATCGCGACACAAGCATTGGTGAATGTTTTTTACGGCACTGACGGCTTGCGCCTCCTGGAACAGGGCGCCAGCGCGAAAGATGTTGTCGCCGCGGTCGTCGCCGCGGATGCGGGCCGCGACCACCGCCAGGTCCAAGTGATCGACGCACAAGGCGGCATCGCCGCCCATACCGGAAAGAGCTGCGTCGATTGGTGCGGCCACCTAGCCGGCGACAATCTTTCGATTGCCGGCAACATGCTCGCGGGCGCGCGCGTCATCGAGGATACGGCGGCCGCCTATACAAAGAACGCCGCGCTGTCCTTTCCGCGCCGGCTGATCGCTGCGATGCGCGCCGGCGAGGCGGCGGGCGGCGATAAACGCGGCAAACAATCCGCAGCCCTCATCATTTGCGGCGAGGAAGAATGGCCGGATCTCGACCTGCGTGTCGACGATCACTCCGATCCGCTTGCCGAGCTTGAGCGGCTCGAAAGCGTAAGCCGGGAGCGTTTCGTACATTTCATGCGCATGCTGCCGAGCCGAACCGACCGGGTCGGCATCACCGATCGCGGCATTATTGAGAGCAAACTCGCACAAGCCCACGAGCGCACTTCGTGAGCGCCTCCGATCCGCTGATCTCTGATCTGCTTTTGGAAATCGAAAACCTCAAGGTCATTTTTCACGGCGACCGCGGCAGCGTTACTCACGCGGTCGACGGCCTCGATCTGACAATTGGGCGCGGCCAGACCTTGGGTCTTGTCGGTGAGTCAGGCTGCGGCAAGACCGTCACCGCGCTCTCGGTCATGGGATTACTGCCGAAAGCTTCGGCAGAGGTGTCTGGCCGAATTCGGTTTGACGGCGCCGAATTACTCTCTTTGTCAGATCGCGCGATGCGCAATCTGCGCGGCGATCGGCTGGCCATGATCTTCCAGGAGCCGATGACGTCGCTCAATCCGTCCTATTCGATCGGCGAACAGGTTGCCGAGAGCCTGATCCACCACCGCGGCCTGTCGCGAGGGCAAGCGCGAGCACGAACCATCGAGTTGCTGCGGCTCGTCAAAATTCCGTCCCCCGAGCAGCGCGTCGACGATTATCCGCATCGGCTTTCCGGCGGTATGCGGCAGCGGGCCATGATCGCTCTCGCGCTGGCCTGCGATCCTGAGCTCCTTATTGCCGACGAACCGACGACCGCGCTCGACGTCACTATTCAGGCGCAGATCCTCGCGCTGATGCGCGATCTAAAAACTTCGACCGGGGTCGCGATCATTCTGATAACCCACGACCTCGGGGTGGTTGCCGAAATTTGCGACCATGTCGCCGTCATGTATGCGGGCGAAATCGTTGAATACGCGCCTGTCGGTGCATTGTTTGCGGCCCCGCAGCATCCCTACACAATCGGGCTCCTCGGCTCCATTCCCCGCCTCGATGTAAAAGCCGAGGAGCTCGCCGCAATCGAGGGCATGGTGCCGAGCATGGCCGAGCTCCCGACCGGGTGCCGTTTTGCGCCGCGGTGTCCGTTCGTGCGGGAGCGCTGCATGCAGGCTTCGCCGCCGCTCGCGGCCGTCGGTCCCGGCCATCGCTCGCGCTGCATTCGTGCACCGCTTGAGGAGCTTGTGGCATGAACGCGCCGCTCCTCGAAGTCGAGAACCTCGGCCGCCAATTCGTCGCGCGGCGCTCGGCTTTCGGCCGTCCGACCGCCATGGTGACGGCCGTGGAGGCGGTGAGTTTTTCGCTTCAAGCCGGCACCACGCTCGCGCTGGTCGGCGAGTCCGGTTGCGGCAAAACCACGCTCGGACGGCTGGTGCTCCGCCTCATCGACCCGACAGCGGGCCGCATTCGTTTTGACGGCCGTGATGTCACCGTCCTCAAAGAGCGGCGGCTCAAGCCGCTGCGCCGCAACGCGCAGCTCATTTTCCAGGATCCTTATGCCTCGCTCAATCCGCGCATGACCGTCGGCCAGATTCTCGCCGAGCCGCTGGCCTTGCACGCGATGGTGCCGCCGTCACGGCGCGCCGAGCGCGTCAGCGAACTGTTGCGCCTGGTCGGGCTCGATCCGCGGGCGGCCCGCCGCTATCCGCATGAATTCTCCGGCGGCCAGCGCCAGCGTATCGCCATTGCGCGCGCACTTGCGGTCGAGCCGAAACTTATCGTTTGCGATGAGCCAGTATCCGCGCTTGACGTCTCGATCCGCGCCCAGGTGCTTAATCTCTTACGCGATTTGCAGCGCCGGCTTGGCTTTGCCTACATATTCATTTCCCACGATCTCGCCGTGGTGAAGCATGTCGCCGATCGTATTGCGGTGATGCATCTCGGCCGCATTGTCGAGATCGGGCCAAGCGAGGCATTGTTTGCGAATCCGCGGCATCCCTATACTCGCGCGCTTCTTTCCGCCATTCCACTGCCCGCGCCTGGCCTCAAGCGCGAACGCATTATTCTTCACGGCGAGATGCCGAGCGCTTTGCATCCGCCCGCGGGCTGCGCGTTCCATACCCGATGCCCGGTCGCAATCGCGCATTGCCGAACGGTTCGGCCGGAACTCGCGGGCAATGTGCACGCGACCGCCTGCCACCGCTCCGACGAGTTGCCGCCTGCCAATCTCGGTGTGAATCAATGGGACCGGTCGCAGAGCTTGGAGCGGCTCGTCAACGCGTTCCGGCGGACCGGATAGGCAGGGCGGTTGCGGTGTTGATACACTCGAAATAGCCGGGATGTGGGCGGGCAAGCGGGGGGAGAAGTCCGATGAAAGCTGTTCGATCAGCGATTGCGGCGATGCTTTTGATTGCATCCGCCGGCCTTGCTTGTGCACAGACTACGCTGCGCATCGGGCTTGCGGAGGATCCCGATATTCTCGACCCGACGCTCGCGCGCACCTATGTCGGCCGCATCGTTTTTGCGTCGTTCTGCGACAAGCTGTTCGACATCGACGAAAAGCTCAATGTCGTTCCCCAACTCGCGCTTGGCTATGAGACCGCGCCGGACGGGCTGTCGGTGACGATCAAGCTGCGTCCGAACGTGAAATTTCATGATGGTGAGCAGCTCAACGCCGACGCGGCAAAATATTCGCTGGACCGGCACATGACCATGGCCGGCTCGTTCCGCAAGCCGGAGCTTGCGGCCGTCGATCATGTTGAAGTCGTCGATCCGCTCACGATCAAAATAATTCTCAAGACGCCATTCGCTCCGCTGATTGCGCAGCTCACCGATCGCTCGGGCATGATGGTGTCGCCGAAAGCGGCGGCGGCGGCCGGCGACAAATTCGGACTGCATCCGGTCTGCGCCGGGCCCTACAAGTTTGTCGAGCGCGTGCCGCAGGATCGCATCGTCGGCGAGAAATTCGCCGACTACTGGAACAAGGACAATGTCCATATCGACCGGGTCGTCTATTTGCCGATCAGCGACGAGACTGTGCGCCTCGCCAATCTCAAG
>DASXJB010000245.1:0-1529 GCA_036497645.1 Xanthobacteraceae bacterium | reverse complement strand
CAATCACCAGCGCAAGACGCGCGATTGGAACGGTTTTGCACGCGATTATTACGCAATCCCTTATGAGAACCGCTACATTTGGGGCATCACCGCGGGTATTCTACGGAATCTATATGAACGGGTTTATGGCGCATGATCCGGCCGATACTGATTGAGATCGGATTATTTATCGCGCCGTTCGTCATCTATGCCGCCTTGCTCGTGGTGACGCCGAAAGGCCTGCTGCAGCCATCGGCTTGGAGCATTCGACGCATCGCTGCGCTTGGGATCGCGGGATTTGTTCTGATGCTCGGCAGCTTTGTCATTTTCGCGCAGTTTTCCGGAGTTCCGCCAGGCTCGACTTACGTTCCGGCGCATATCGAAAACGGTAAGTTCGTACCGGGGACGACGCGGTGAGCAAGCGCGACTCTCTGGGCGATGCCGTCTGGCTCGTGCGCGGCGAAGCGGCGCCGCTGCTCAAGCTTCTCGACAGCAATGGCGAAGAAGCGCGCATCGTCGGCGGCGCCGTCCGCAACGCGCTGCTGCGCCTGCCAGTTCATGAAATCGATATCGCGACGACGGCGTTGCCGGACGAGGTCGTACGGCGCGTCGAAGCGGTGGGCTGGAAAGCCGTTCCCACTGGCATCGAGCATGGCACCGTCACCGTCGTGGTCGCCGGTAAACCGTTCGAAGTGACAACGTTGCGGCGCGACGTCGAAACCTATGGCCGCAAGGCCAAGGTCGTGTTCGGCCGGGATTGGGTCGCCGATGCCATGCGGCGCGATTTCACGATCAATGCGCTGTCGCTGTCGGCGGACGGTCAGCTGCACGACTATGTCGAGGGTCTGGCCGACCTCGCCGCGCGCCGAGTCCGCTTTATCGGCGATCCGGCGCAGCGGATCGCCGAGGATTATCTGCGCATCCTGCGCTTCTTCCGGTTTCACGCGTGGTACGGCGAGGGCGCGCCCGATCCCGAGGGCTTGCACGCCTGCATCCGCGGGCGAATTGGAATCGACTCGCTGTCACGCGAGCGGATAAGAACCGAATTATTGAAATTGCTGCTCGCTCCGCACGCTACGCCGACGCTGGCGCCGATGGCCGAGATTGGCTTGCTCGGTCATGTGCTGGGCGGAGTTGCTTTGCTCGCGAGCTTCGAAAACATGGTCAAAGTCGAAGCGGCGGTTGGAGCCGAACCCGACCCGGTGCGGCGGCTGGGCGCGCTCGGCGTGTGGGTCGCCGAGGACGGCGAGCGCCTTGCGCAACGACTGCGTCTATCCAATGCCGATGCCGAGAGATTGACCGCGCTGGAGCGCTGGTGGCGAGTGTCGCCCGAAGTCGGCGGCGCGTCTGCACGCGCGCTGGTATACCGGCTGGGTCCGCAACATTTCGCCGACCAGGTGCTGGTGGCGTGGTCGCGATCCGCTGCGAGCGCCGCGGATCGCGCCTGGCGCGCGCTCGCCGAACTGCCGCGGACCTGGAACGCGCCGGAGTTTCCGCTCAAGGCGGCAGATTTCATGGCTCGCGGTTTTGCCGCAGGACCGGCTTTAGGA
>DASXJB010000244.1:0-10475 GCA_036497645.1 Xanthobacteraceae bacterium | reverse complement strand
CTCGGAAAAAACCGCGTAAGCCTCGCGCGCTTCCGGCAGCGGCGTTTCCTTCAGCACGGCGCCAGCACCGGCGAGCTTCTCAATCGCCGCGCGAACGACGTCCGCGATGCCGTTTTCGCAATCTTCCCAAAACCAGGAATCCGCGACCCCGATGCGAACGCCGCCGATGCTCTTCGGCACGCGGCGCAGAAAGCCAAAACTGTCGCCGAGATAGGGGTCAAGCGCAGCGAAGGCAAAAGCCGCATCGGCCATGCTCGCGCCAAAATTCCGGGCGTGTCGAAGGTAAAGCTCAGCGGCACGATGCCGTCAGCCGACCAGCGATCCTTGGTGATTTTCAACCCGGCATTGCCGGTCATCGCCGCGGGCAGGCGTACCGAGGCCGCGGTATCGCTGCCGAAGGCAAGAAGCGCCGAGCCTTCGCACAGTGACACGCCGGCGCCGCTCGACGAGCCGCCGGGTGAACGATGCGCAGCGGCGTCCCAGGGATTGTAGGGGGTGCCATAGTGCGCGTTGTGGCCGGTACCGCCGAAAGCGAATTCGACCATATGGGTCTTGCCCATGACCGTCGCCAGCTGTCGGCGCAGAGTGGCGACGACAGGGCCATCGATCTCAAATTTCGCCGGCAGCCTCTTGGGCGAGCCCGCATAGGTCGGGAAGCCGGAGACCGCGAACAGGTCCTTGATCGAGGTCGGAATGCCCTGCAGCGGGCCCGCGCGCGAGCCGATGGCAAAAGCGGCATCGGCGGCGTCGGCGCATTGCCGCGCATGCTCGGGCGCCCATTGCGAATAGGCCATGAGCTTGCCGCCAAACCGCTCATGGTTCGCGATCGCCGCTTCAGCGAGGGCGCGGGCTTTGAGCTTGCCCTCGCCAAGCAAGACCGCGATCTCGGCTACCGAAAGCGCAAGTGCATCGGCCATGGGGTGTCCGCTGTTGTCCGGGGCCTCGCTATGTACCGAATCCGCAGACCCAGAGGAAATTCGCAGAGCAATCAGGCTCCGCTAATTCGGGGATATATCGATATTTGGGTGGAACCGGCATTCCGACGCGGCGTTGATTCGTGGCCGGCTTAACCTGTCATGACATGCCCGGCCACGGAGTCCCGCTTCCGGTCGACCGGTCGGGACTCCTTGCATTTCTGGGCTTGCCCAACCTCCGAAGCGCGGCTGTCAAGTTTCTGCCTGCCCCCAGGGCGTGTTGCGGAGCCGCACACGACCCCATGTTACGGCCCATGTCACGGCCCGATGTCACGGCCCCATGTCACGGCCCCATGCGCCACTGCGCGGAGCCTGATCATTGCGGGGAACGCCGACGCCCTCTGACGGCTTCTTGTTAGGCTATGGCGTTGGTCGCGTTGGAAGAGTCGATTGGTCGAAGCCTCAAATCGGCCTGGCGTTCGGCTGTCACGGGATTTGCGCATTTCCTCGACGCCCGCAAAGTGCTGCGCGGGTCGATCTCCAAGCAGAGCCGCCACGGCCTCGATTGGCTGAATTTCTTTCTCGCCGATATTCAGACCGGGTTCGGCGCTTTCGTCGCCTTTTATTTGGCGGATCTGGGCTGGGACAAAGGTCAGGTCGGGCTCGCTCTGTCGGCCGGGACCGTCGCCGGCTTGATTTCGCATCTGCCCGGCGGAGCGATCGTCGACTGGGTACCGTGGAAACGGGGTATTGCGGCGACCGGCATTGTGATGATTGCGGCGTCCGCGCTTATTTTGACCTTCGCGCCGACATTCGTCCTGGTTTTCGTCGCCGAAATTTTACACGGCGTAACCGGCGGCATCGTGACACCGGCAATCGCCGCGATCAGCCTCGGCCTGGTCGGACGCGGCGCCATGTCGACACGGACCGGGCGCAACAACGCCTTCGATGCAGCCGGCAATGCGCTCACGGCCGGCGCCATGGGCGCCGCCGGCCAGTACATTGCCAAGAGCGCCATATTCCTTGGAGCGGCGGCTCTGTGCATCCCGGCGCTGATCGCGCTTAGCTTCATCCGCAGCGACGAGATCGACTATGCGCGCGCGCGCAATGCGGGCATCGGCCGCAGCGCGGCGAATTTCCAGCGCATTTTCGAACTGACAAAACATCTGCGGCTTTACGTTTTTGCCGGCTGCATTTTCCTATTCCAGCTTGCCGATGCCACCATGCTGCCGGTGATCAGCGAAGATCTCGCTCAAGCGAAAAATCGGTCCGCAACGCTGTTGATGGCAGGCCTCATCGTCACGCCACAGATCATCGCTGCGGTTTTGTCGCCGTGGGTCGGATACTATTCCGAGAAATTCGGCCGCAAGCCGCTATTGTTGATCGGCTTCGGCATCGAGGTGCTGCGCGGATTGTTATTCGCCGCCGGTACAAGCTACCCGGTTCTCCTCATCGGCCAATGCCTCGGCGGGATCAGCGCCGCCGCCGTCACCGTGCTCACGGTTCTGATGGTTGCCGACATGACGACGGGAACGGGCCGCTTCAACTTGGTGCAAGGCTTCATCGGCACTGTCATTGCAATTGCCGCGGCGATTAGCACTGGCGCGAGCGGTTTTCTGTTTGAGCAGGTTGGCCATCTGTACGGCTTTCTCATTCTTGCTGCCGTGGCCGCATCGGCGCCCCTGCTGCTGTGGTTGGCGCTGACCGAAACCAAGCCCGGCAAATACCTCGATTGAGGAACAGTGGAACGGGCATGCAGATCTTTTTGGCTTTTCGCGGTTCCGCGATTGGTGTGCTGCACGCATGAATGCAAAAGTCGGGAACGTGACCGGCGCCAAGGCGTTATCAGACGGCGCTAAAACAATAGCAGCGAGGTGCTTCAGATTTTATTTTAGTTCCCGCGCTATTGTTGGCGGCGGATCCTGACTGGGTCGCGCCACGGATTCTGAACGGATGTTCAACCGCGTTTCGAAAAAAGGAGAATGACGATGCGGATTTTAGCGTTGGCGATAGCGGCGATTTTCGTCCTGAGCGTGCCGGCGTCAATACCGGCGAAGGCAGAGGACACGACCGTCATCAAAAAGAATCGCGATTTTGACAACGATCGCGCGAAGGTAATCATCAAAAAGAAAGAAGAACCGCGAGACAAGAAGGTCATTATCCACAAGGACTACTAACAAATCACCTTCGTAACTAAAAAGCCCGAGCAGTGCTCGGGCTTTTTTCTTTTGATTGGAAAGCGATTCGGGCGCGATAGTGCGTTGGTCTTAGCGCCTGGCACCTAACGCAGCCGCTCCAAGATACTGACGTAATTGGCAACCGCCGTGCCGCCCATGTTGAAGATGCCGCCGAGCTTGGCGTCTTTCACCTGCATATCGCCGGCGGTGCCGGTGAGTTGCATTGAGGCCAGCGCGTGCATCGAAACTCCGGTGGCGCCGATCGGGTGGCCTTTGGCTTTGAGCCCGCCGGACGGATTAATCGGCAGCGCACCGTCTTTGTTGACCCTGCCTTCGGCGATCACGCGGGCGCCCTGCCCTTCGCCAGCCAAGCCCATGGCTTCGTATTCGATCAGCTCGGCGATGGTGAAGCAGTCGTGCATCTCGGCGAAGGACAGGTCCGAAAGCGTGATCCCGGCCTGCGTCAATGCGCGCTGCCAGGCCACCGCGCAGCCTTCGAACTTGAGCACGTCGCGCCGCGACATCGGCAGGAAATCCTGCACGTGGGCCGCGCCGCGGAATACGATGGCCTTATCGAGCTTGAGCGCGGTTTCGACGTCGGCCAGGACCAGCGCGGCGGCGCCGTCGGAAACCAGCGAGCAATCGGTGCGCTTGAGCGGTCCGGCGACCAGCGGATTTTTCTCGCTCTCGGCGCGGCAGAAATCGTAGCCAAGATCTTTGCGGATTTGCGCGTAAGGATTGCCGACGCCGTTCTTGTGATTCTTGGCGGCGATCCGCGCAAGCGCATCCGATTGGTCGCCCCAGCGCTGGAAGTAGAGCGCGGCGATCTTGCCGAAAATGCCGGCAAAGCCGGCGTCGATCTCGGCTTCCTCGCGCACATAGGAGGCCTTGAGCAGATTGCGTCCGATCTCCTCGGGCGGCGTCGCGGTCATTTGCTCGACGCCGACCACAAGCACGATGCGGGCTGAGCGGGAGGCGATCGCCTTGAGCCCCTGATGCACGGCCGCCGAGCCGGTGGCGCAGGCATTTTCCACCCGCGTGGCACGTTTGAAGCGGAGTTCCGGCGAGGTCTGCAGCACCAAAGACGCAGTAAAATCCTGCGGCGAGAAGCCGGCATTGAAGTGCCCCAACACGATTTCATCGACGTCTTTGGCGGCAATCGCGGCATCGGCGAGCGCATCGCCAGCAACGCGCACGATAAGGCTCTCGACGGTCTCACCGCCGAGTTTGCCGAATGGGCTATGCGCCCAGCCTACGATGCACGCGGTCATAGTATCTCCACTTTTTCTCGGCGAATTTCTCTATCGCCCCGAATTTCTCTCGGCTTTTCTCGACTTGCCGAAATTTGGTCGCTTTTCCCAGGCTTTAGGATCGTTTCGTCCGATAAATCAACGTTGGAACCGGCCTTGAGCATAGCGCCATTCGGCTTTGCCTTCGAGCCGCCTTGCGTTAGATAATAACGCACCCACGCTTCGTGAACTCGAACTCATCGCGGGCCGAAAGCATTTGCCAATAGCCCCGACGACCAAGCGCATGGACCGCAGCACGTGCATATAAACGGTATGTTTCGAAAGCGGGCGCTCGGGTTTTTGCTCGCGCCGCTGGCATTGGGCGCGGCCGCGCTCGCAACCGTGCTGCCGATGCGCGCCGCCAGCGCCATGGCGCTCATTCTGGTCGATGCCGACAGCGGCAAAGTGCTCCGCTCCGAGAACGCGACCTATCCGTGGTATCCGGCTTCGACGACCAAGTTGATGACGCTCTACATGACGCTCAGCGCGATCCGCGATCAGCGCATCACCCCCGATACTTTGTTTACTGTCTCGCCGAATGCGGGCGAGCAGGCGCCGACCAAGATGGGCTTTCCGGTCGGCACCCAGGTAACGGTCGACAACGCCATCAAGATGATGATGGTGAAATCGGCCAACGACATGGCGGTCGTGCTCGCGGAAGGCGTCGGCGGTTCGGTGGAGGCCTTCGCACAGCAGATGACCGAGACCGCGCATCGCCTCGGCATGACGGAATCGAACTTCGTCAATCCCAACGGCCTGCCCGACGACGGCCAGATCGTCTCCGCCCGCGATCTTGCCATCCTCGCCCGGGCGCTTATTCGCGAATTTCCGCAATATAATTCCTATTGGCACGTCCCGGCGATCAAATACGGCCGGCGCGTGGTGCGAAATTACAATCCGCTGCTTGGCCGCTATGCCGGCGCGGACGGCATGAAGACGGGCTTCATCTGCTCGTCGGGTTTCAATCTCGTGGCCACCGCGACGCGCGACAACCGGCAGCTCATTGCCGTCGTGCTTGGCGCGCCGACGTCGGCAGCGCGCGCGCAGAAGGCCGCGGAAATGCTGGAGAGCGGTTTTGCGCGAAGCCCGTTCGCCTGGCTGTTGCCGGCTTTCGGTAACGTCAATGCGCTCACGCCGATCGAAGCGGCACCGCCCGACCTGAAGGACGACATGTGCGGCCCGCATCGCAAGCGTCATGCGCTCGAGGCGGCCATGGCGGACAGCGCCGACCCGGATGCCGGCGACGGCAGCGACAGCGCGGGGACGGACACGAACGGGCAGAATTCAAATCTCGTGACCGCGCTGCGCGCGCCGGCGCCGAAGAATTTGCTGAGCGAGCCGGGGCCGGTCACGCCGGTCGTTGTCTATACCGGACCGACACGCACCGCCGAGCAGATAGCCGCGCTCGCCGCCCTGCCCGCTTACGAGCCCAGCAAAAAGAAAGGCAAACACAAGGGCGGCGCCAAAACGGCCGAGGCCAAGCAAACCGAAGGCAAGGCGGACGGCAAGAAAGAAACCAAGAAGGACGGCGGCAAAGGTTCAGTCAAACCGGCGCCGCGCAAATCGTCCTCGGGCAAGACCACCGATCGCTCCACGACCGCGCAGTGATGCCGCACACCCGGCGCAGCGCAGACTGTGCCGCTGCCACTGCCCCACTGGTAACTTCGTGCTAAAACCAGGCCTTTCGGGCGGGCATTCACATGCACGGCAAGGTCACAATTCCCGGCCTGCAACACATGAAGCGGCAGGGACAAAAAAGCGTTGGCGTCGTCGCCTGGGACTATCAAATGGCGCGCATTGCCGATCGCGCCGGCTTCGATTTCATCTCGGTCGGCGACTCGGTCGGCGTCAATCTCTGGGGCCGATCCGATGTTCTCGACGTCACGCTCGAGGAAATGCTGATCTGCTGCAAGGCGGTGCGTCACGGCACAGAACGCGCGCTGGTCAGCTGCCACATGCCCTATGGGCCGGTGCAGCACGGCAGCGACGCAGCGCTTGCCGCTGCGCACCGGCTGCTGCGCGAAGGCGGCGCTGACATGATCAAGGTCGACGCCGCGGCGGAATTTCCGCAAGTGGTGCGCGCAATGGCCGACGCCGGGATTCCGGTCTTCGCCCAATTCGGGCTCACCCCACAGACGGCGAGCAAATACGGCATTCCCTATAGCGCGCAGAATTCGCTCGCCGCGCAGGCGAGCGCCGAAGCGGCCGAAAAGCTCGTGGAAGAGGCAAAACTTCTTGAAGCGGCCGGCGCGTGCCTGCTCGACTTCACCAATTCCGGTCCGATCGCCGGCGCGGCGGTGGCAGCCGCGGTGAAGATTCCGGTGATCGGCGGCTTCGGCGGCGGCCCGTGGCTCGACGGCCGCGTGCGGCTTGCGCATACCGCGATCGGCTACGGCGTGAAATGGCTCGACGCGACGACGGACACCTACGCCAATACCGCGAAGGCGGCGCTCGATGCGTTCACCGCGCTGATCGCCGATGCCCGCGCCGGCCGGCAGATCAAAGGCTAAGCACTGAGGCAGTAAGACAGTTAAATTCGCAGGAATGGTGTCGTGAACGATCTGATTCCGCTGGCCGAGACGATCGCGGCGCGCCTGAAGGCGCGGCGCGAGTCCATCGCGATTGCCGAGTCCTCGACCGGCGGCCTGATCTCGGCGGCGCTGCTCGCGCTGCCCGGCGCGTCAGCCTACTTCCTCGGCGGCGCGGTCGCCTACACCCGTCAAGCCAAGGTACTCCTGCTCGGCCTGGACGAAGCCGCGCTGATCGAATTTCGGCCAGCAACCGAGCCGCACGCGCTACTGCTTGCGCGCGGCGCGCGGGCACGCTTCGCCGCATCCTGGGGCCTGGCTGAAACCGGCGCGACGGGACCGACCGGCAACCGCTACGGCGATCCAGCCGGCCACACTTGTCTCGCGGTTACTGGCATCGTCGAGCGGACTATTACGCTCGAGACGGGCAGCGCCGAGCGGCTCGCCAACATGCGCGCCTTTGCCGCTGCCGCCCTTAAGCTTTTGGCCGATGCCATACCGCATTAAAGCCTGATCCCGAAAAGTGGACCCCGGTTTTCGGAAAAGATCATGCTCAAACAACAAGCTAAAGCGAAACACCGAGTCAATCTAAAATCATTTCGCTTTAGGCGCGGCCGGCCGTGCGTCGTCCAATCGCTCTCAGGGACAAAGTCCGCGCGGCGCAACGCGCCTTCACTACCGAAACCGCAGATTGGCGCGCGACAACTGGCTGATCGACGCGCATCCCATCAATTTCATATCCCGCTCAATCTCGGCCCGCATAAGGCTCAAGGCGCGCTCGACGCCAGCCTGACCGGCCGCCGCCAGCGGGAACAGATAGAAGCGGCCAACACCCACGGCCTTGGCGCCCAGCGAAAGCGCCTTGAGAACGTGGCTGCCGCGCTGAACCCCGCCGTCCATCATCACATCTATTCGGTCACCGACGGCGTCGACTATTTCAGCGAGCTGATCAAAAGCAGCGCGCGAGCCGTCGAGCTGGCGTCCGCCGTGATTGGACAAGATGATGCCGGTGCAGCCAATATCGACTGCACGCTTCGCATCGGCGACCGACATGATCCCCTTCAGGCAGAACTGACCGTTCCAAACTCGGACCATTTCAGCCACATCGTTCCAATTCATGGAAGGATCCAGCATTTCGGTAAAGTAACGCCCGATCGACATGGCGCCGCCGCTCATGTCGACATGCTTATCCAGTTGCGGCAGGCTGAACCTTTCGTGGGCAAGATAGTTGATCGCCCACATCGGCTTGATCGCGAATTGAAGCATTCCGCCCAAGGTGAGCCTGAAGGGAATGGAAAATCCGGTGCGCAGGTCGCGCTCACGATTTCCGCCGGTGATGCTGTCGACTGTCAGCATCATGACGTTGACGCCGGCCTCCTTGGCGCGCTGAATCATTGCGCGATTGAGCGCCCGATCTTTATGGAAATAGAACTGATAGACCTGTGGCGCGTCGTGCGCCTTGCGTAACTCCTCCAGACTGACCGTGCCGAGCGAAGATACGCCGAACATCGTTCCGAATTTTGCCGCCGCCGCTGCGACCACCCGCTCGCCCTGATGGTGAAACAGACGCTGCAGCGCGGTCGGCGAGCAATAGACCGGCATTGCCAGCTTCTGGCCCATTACACTGACCGAAATATCGAGATTTCCTACTCCGCGCAGGACGTTCGGCACCAGGTCGCAACGTTCGAAGCTTGCGGTATTCTGGCGAAGCGTTGCTTCCTCGTCGGCCCCCCCGTCGATGTAATCAAAGATCGGACCTGGCAGTCGTCGCCTGGCCAATTCACGGAAGTCGTGAAAATTATGGCAGTGGCGCAACTGCATGCTGCGCTCCCGATTTCGATCAGCTTACGCGCCCCGATCGGTTCGCCGTGGCGCACCTGCCGGCAGGCCGAGGGATTGCGCTGAAATTACCCGCAATCACGCGCTTAAGCTTAACCGACCTGCGCTGCAGAGACCATTCTGAATTTACAACCGAGCCCCGCCTGATCACATCTGGATTGAGCGAAAGCGCGCAGGAGGTGTCGAACCGTCGTTGCAATAGCTGCGCGGCATCGCTATATAGCCGCCATTCGCGATTGCGCCTGACCTTGTAGTTTCGGCCTCAACGGCCCTCGCCAAGAACACGCAAAATCCGGATATGTGACCCATGCGAAATGGTTTGTGTGGGGGCAACGACGCCAATGCGCGTTTTTATAAGGAGCCCATTGATGGCCACAGGTACCGTTAAATTCTTCAATGCCCAAAAGGGCTATGGCTTCATCGTTCAGGACGACGGCGGCCCGGACGTGTTCGTTCACATTTCGGCAGTCGAGCGCGCCGGCATGCATAGCCTTAACGAGGGCCAGAAGCTTTCGTTTGACGTGCAGGCCGATCGGCGCAGCGGCAAGTCCGCTGCCGAAAACCTTCGAGCGGTCTAACGTTCGTTCAGAACACGACGCCAGCGCGGAAGCGCTGGCGTTTCTTTTGCGTAAAGGACAACGACATGCCGAAGAAGCCGGGCACCAATCCCAAGAACGAGTTCGTTTTTTTCGATGTGACCTATGAGGATGGTTCACAGCGCTCCAATCGGCGCGTGCCGGCCGGATTGCTTGCTGGCTTGGAAAAAGACGAACCCGCGCGCGGCTTCATCATCGAGCAAGATCGGGAAATTGCGGAAAAATCGGGTCGTCCGCCACTGACCATAAAAAACATTCGTCGTGCCGGCACAAAACGAGTAGCAGCAGACCGTTAACAGAGGCGGCGTTGTCCGAGACCCTCGAATGATCGCCTGCAACGGCGCGCGGGAAGCCAATGCGCTTTGGGAATTCGCGGGGAAATAATACGCGACGCTATCCCATTTCTCATCTAATCTGTGGTCCGGACGGACGCCCAGTCTAGGGCTATCGCAGGTCGGCGGATCCGATCAATCACGACGACGGAGAAAGCCGTGACCAGCCACAAGTTCAAGATCGGCCAATCAGTCAATTACACATCGGGGCCGTTCGGCGCCAGTGCCAGCGGCGTCTATCAGATCACGCAGCTTTTGCCGCCCGAAGGCGACGACTTCCAATACAGGATTAAAAGTGCCGCTGAGCCGCATGAGCGGGTGGCCAAAGAAAGCCAGCTTGATCGCGTCGGATAGCGCCGCAACTCTGATCGAAGGTAATCATGACATTCGATTACGCCGCATCGGCCGAATTGTTCATGCCTAAGCGCAAGCGCGGGGCGCGTCAGCCGCTCAGCTATCGCCGCTTCGCCACCGCGGCAGAGGCCATTCGTTTTGCGGTGGAGGAATTACCTGCCATTCAGACGCTGGGTCCGTGGATGCAGGTCGGAGACGAGCGCTTTAACAGCGACGACATCCGGCGCCTGTACGAAAGCACTGGCTATCCGCGGCGCCGTCGCGCGCGGAAATCGAGGTGAAGGGCGGGCGGCCGCCAGCACCATGCGCCTGAGCAGCTGATGCGCGTCGCTATTCCGGCTTTTATCGTGCCGGGCCACGATGCCGCGCATGCCACCTCGGCGGCGCGCTATCTGGAAGAGTGCCTGCCGCAATCCAACTATTGGGACGCCGCCGTCGAGGCGCAG
>DASXJB010000243.1:0-21409 GCA_036497645.1 Xanthobacteraceae bacterium | reverse complement strand
AATTGGCATAGACATTCTGAACATCGTCGTGTTCGTTCAAGTTCTCAATTAACTTCAACAGCCTTTCGCCCTGCTCGTCGTCCACAGCGACGGTGTTCTGCGGCCGCCAGACCAGCGAAGCCTTGCGCGGTTCGCCGAATTTCCCTTCGAGCGCCTTGGCGACCGAGCCGAAGCGATCCTGCGCCGCGTAAATCTCGTGGCCCTCAGCGCTGGAGACGACGTCGTCGGCGCCGGCCTCCAGCGCGGCTTCGAACATCGCTTCCGGGTTTGCCGCCTTGGCGTCATATTCGATCACGCCGACATGGTCGAACATGAAAGACACCGCACCGGTTTCGGCGAGATTGCCCCCGCTCTTGGTGAAGGTCGAACGCACTTCGCCGGCGGTGCGATTGCGATTGTCGGTCAGGACTTCGACGATGACGGCAACGCCGCCCGGCCCGTAGCCTTCGTAGCGGATCTGTTCGTAGTTCTCGCCCTCGCCGCCGGTCGCTTTCTTGATGGCCCGCTCGATATTGTCCTTAGGCATATTCTCGGCGCGCGCGGCGATGATCGCGGCGCGAAGCCGCGGGTTCATCGCCGGGTCAGGCAGGCCGAATTTCGCGGAGACGGTGATTTCGCGGGCAAGCTTGCCGAACAGCTTCGACTTGGCCGCATCCTGACGGCCTTTGCGATGCATGATGTTCTTGTATTGCGAATGTCCGGCCATCCGTAGTTCCTTGGCGCATTCCTGGAGCAAATAATGCAGGGGTATTTTCTGTTTATTAGGGTGAGCCGGCGCGCAGTTCAAGGAAGACGTCCGACTGCTTTTGGGCTGTTGGGCGCGCTCAATCCCAAAAGGCCGGCCGCGCTGCTTCCAGGACGCCGCCGAGCCGCACCGGCGCGACACGGGCCGCAAGCCCAGTGGCCGGATCGGTATCCATGGCGATGGCGCACAGCGTCGCCGGCCCGCTCGCCGGCTCGAACCGCGCCGAGGAAATGCGCCGCAGGAAGCGCTGCAGCGGCTCCTCCTTATTCATGCCAATGATGGAGTTGAAATCGCCGGTCATGCCGACATCGGTGATGTAGGCGGTGCCCCCGGGCAGGATGCGCAGGTCCGCCGTCGGCACATGCGTATGCGTGCCGACCACAAGGCTCGCTCGACCGTCGCAGAAATAACCCATCGCCTGCTTTTCGCTCGTCGCCTCGCCGTGAAAATCTAAAATCACTGCATCGGCGCCGCGGCCGAGCGGACAAGCGGCGAGCTCACGCTCGACTGCGGCAAAGGGGTCTTCGAGCGGATCCATGAAGATGCGCGCCATGGCATTGACGATCAGCGCGCGCCCCCCGTTCTTTGTCTCGATCAGCGCCGCGCCGCGTCCCGGCGTGCCGGCCGGATAATTGATCGGGCGGATGAGCCGCGGCGCGCGTTCGATGAAAACTAACGCCTCTTTTTGATCCCAGGCGTGATTGCCGAGCGTGACCGCGTCGATGCCGCAATCGATGAGTTCGCGATAGATCGTCTCGGTGATGCCGAAGCCGCCGGCTGAATTCTCGCCATTGGCGACGACAAGATCGAGCTTCCAATCGCGCACGAGATTGGGCAGGCGTTCGTGCACCACCGCGCGCCCGCTGCGCCCGACGATATCGCCGACGAAAAGGATCCGCATGCTCAGGCGTTCCGCAAATCGATCGTCTCATTTTCGGTTAGCACAAGATCGAGCTGCGCGTCGAAGGCAGTTCTCGGCACGGTTTCGACTTCCTGAGCGGCGAAAGCAATCCCAATCGCGGCAATCGGCTTGCTCGCGCGTAGCTGCGCGATTGTCAAATCGTAATAACCGGCGCCGTAGCCGATCCGATGCCCGCTGCGATCGAATGCAAGAAGCGGCACCAGTAGAATATCGGGTTGCACTTCCCGCGCCTCGGGTCCCGGCTCGCGGATGCCCCAAACCCCGGGGACAAGCGGCTCGCCCCATTGCCAGGTCCGCATGATCAGCGGCTTGCCGCGGCCGGCAACCACCGGCAGTGCAAGTCTTGCACCGGCATCGGCGAGCTTGCGCATGAGCGGCAGCGGACTGATTTCGCTTTTCAGCGGCATGAAGCCAGACACGTCCGTGCCCGGAGCGATGACAAGGGGAAACGCGCGTGCTGCGATCGCTTCGGCGGCTGCTTTACGTATCTCCGCGGGCAAGGCATCGCGGCGCGCTTGCCCAGCGCGTCGCAGTTCGGCTTTGACTTGTAAGACAACGTCCACTCGATTTTCCGTCATCCTGAGGTGCGAGCGCGGCGAGCCTCGAAGGATGAACGGCCCGGGCTATCACCCTTCGAGGGTCGCGCATCGCAGCCAAGTGTACGCAGGCTGCGCCTGCTATGGCGCGACCGTCTCAGGGTGACGGAAACAAGTTAATGCGGGGCGGGAGTGGAGTAAAAGAGTGCGGAGCCGCGCTGGCCGTCGGAGCGCTCGATCCCGGGTCCCCTACCTAAGTAGGTGGGCGCCATATGTCCGAGCCCACGGGCCCGGTCAGGGACAGCTCCCTTAAGGATCGATAAGGCCCCGGGGATTATGGCTCCTAACGCGCCGCGCAGCCCCGCACCAATAATGTAATGCGCAACCGCGCACGACGCCAAGCCTTCGTAAAAGCCTTCGTAAAAAGCCTTCGTAAAACGAACTAGCCGAGCGCGACGCCGCTATTGGCGATCGTCGCATTGAGCGCTTTGGTTATATTTTCGACCCGTTCAGCCGCCTTGCTGAGCGCAACTGCAATCGCAGCCTGTGCCGCTTGGTTGCGATCGGAGGTCGCGACTTGGGCGTTTTGCAGGGCCGCGAGCTCTTCTTCGAGCCGCTTGATACGCTGCCCGGCCTCGGAAAGTTCATCGGCGACAGTGATTGCCGCCATCACCGTCAGCCGGGTGTCGCCGATCTCACCGAATTTGTTGCGCAGGTTGTTGATGCGATTATCGAGCTCGCGCGCGAGATTCATCAAATGGCCTTCTTGGCCGTCCTCGCAGGCCATCCGAAACTGCCGGCCATTGATCGTTACGCTGACTTGAGACATTCGCTTGGGAGATTTCCTCTAGGCCATTTCATTGGGCCGTTTCGTTAAACTCACTATTCTTCGGGCCGCTTCTCGCCGGCCCATTTGCGAAGACTAGTTACCGAACTCCAGAACGCCGCGGATGGTTTCGATCGCCTGATCGATTCGCTGCGCAACTTCGCGGTTGGCGGCTTCCAATGCGCGCGCGCGGGCGGCCGCCTCGTCAAGTTGGCTGGCAAGCCGGGCGCGGTCGCTGCCCAAGACATGGACCTGGTCCGCCAGCGCGCCATCGGCGCGATCGGCCTCTCGCCGCCGTTCGGTCGCGGCCTCGAGCGCTTCGAGCGCCTGGGACAGGCGCCGCGTCGCGGCTTCGATCGGATCGGTGTCGCTCATATGGCCTTCTGCCGGGCCAAAAACGCCGCCGCACGTTCTATGAAAAGCGTGCGACCGCAACTATTTATGGCGAGAAGCTTACGTCCTGTCGCGGGAAAACGTCAACGCCGCGGCGTTCACCCTGTGCATGACGATGGTAACGAGCCCGCCCGGAATTGACTTGGATGGTTCGCATGTTATCAGTCCGCCGCCTGTTCCCACGTCAGCGGCACCGCGCATCGCGCCGCGATTGCAGGGTCCCATCGCAGGCGCCATTGCGGGTCCCATTGCAGGCGTCATGACCAAGCCGGACCGTCTTCCCACGGCGAGTGCAATCGCCCAAACGTCTGCTTTTTCCGCTGCTACCGCTCACCGGAACGCGAAACCGCTTTCGCGCCCCGAGCACGACCGCATGGCCAATGCCATTCGCGCGCTGGCGATGGATGCAGTGGAACAGGCCAAATCCGGTCATCCCGGTTTGCCGATGGGCGCAACTGACATCGCCACCGTGCTGTTCACCCAGTTTCTGAAATTCGACCCGGCCGACCCGGCTTGGCCCGATCGCGATCGCTTCGTGCTCTCCGCCGGCCACGGATCGATGCTGCTTTACGCACTCCTTTATCTCCTCGGCTACGAAGCCATGACGATCGAGGAGATCGAACGCTTTCGCCAGCTCGGCTCGATCACGCCCGGTCATCCGGAATACGGTCACACGCCGGGGGTGGAGACCACGACCGGCCCGCTTGGCCAAGGGCTCGCCAATGCGGTGGGTATGGCGATCGCGGAGCGTCATCTCGCCGCGATTTTCGGCGGCGATCTCGTCGATCACGCGACTTTCGTGCTCGCGTCCGACGGCGACCTCATGGAAGGCGTGAGCCAGGAAGCGATCGCACTCGCCGGCCATTTGCAGCTGAACAAGCTGACGGTGCTCTACGACGACAACGGCATTTCGATCGACGGCGCGACCGCGCTTGCGGATTCCGTCGATCAGGTCAAGCGCTTCGAATCGGCGGGCTGGGCGGCGACCCGAATCGACGGTCACGATCCCGCCGCCATCGCGCGCGCGATCGAAGCCGCGCGGCACTCCGATCGGCCGTCGCTGATTGCCTGCCGCAGCACGATCGGCTTCGGCGCGCCGACCAAGGGCGGTACCGAAAAAAGCCACGGCTCTCCGCTCGGCGCCGAGGAGATCGCGGCTGCGCGGCAACGGCTCGGCTGGCCCGCGCCGGCATTCGAAATTCCTGCCGATATCCGGGCGCAATGGCGCGCCGCGGGCGAGCGCAACCGGCCGGCGCGGCTTGCCTGGGAGCAGCGCCTGGCCGCGCTTGATCCGGGCCGACGCACCGAGTTTCTCCGCCGCCTGCGTGGCGATGTCGCCGAGCGACTCGCGCCGGCGGTCAGCGACGTGAAACATGCGCTCGCGCAAGCGCCAAAGGATATCGCCACGCGCGCGGCTTCCGAAGTTGCGCTTGACGCGATCACCACGGCGTTGCCGGAAATGATCGGCGGCTCGGCCGACCTGACCGGCTCGAACAATACCCGCGCCAAGGGGATGAAGGCGCTCACGGCGCCGGATTATTGCGGCACCTTCATTCATTACGGCGTGCGCGAGCATGGCATGGCCGCGGCGATGAACGGCATGGCACTGCATGGCGGCGTCATCCCCTATTCCGGCACCTTCCTGGTGTTTTCGGATTATTGCCGGCCCGCGATCCGTCTCGCGGCCCTGATGGGCCAGCGCGTCATTTATGTCATGACGCACGATTCGATCGGGCTGGGCGAGGACGGCCCGACCCATCAGCCCATCGAGCATCTCGCGGCGCTGCGCGCGATCCCGAAGCTGAAAGTGTTTCGGCCCTGCGACACAGTCGAGACCATCGAATGCTGGCAGCTCGCGCTGCAATCCCAAGATGGTCCGAGCGTGCTGGCGCTCACGCGCCAAACGGTGCCGCAACTGCGGACAGGTTTTGACGCGCGCAATCGCTGCGCGTCGGGAGCCTATGAGCTGATCGGCGCCGATGGCGCAGCTGCCGAAGTATCGCTATTCGGCACAGGCTCGGAGCTTTCCACCGCCGTCGAAGCGCGCAAGCTCCTCGCCGCGCGCAAAATTCCGGCGCGCGTCGTCTCGGTGCCGTGCTTTGAGCTGTTCCTTGCTTTGCCCGAAGCGGAACGCCGCGCGGTGATCGGCGCTGCCAAAGTCAACATCGCGATCGAAGCCGGGATTCGCCAGGGCTGGGACGCGATCATCGGATCAGCCGGAACGTTCGTCGGCATGAGCGGCTTTGGCGCCAGTGCGCCGTACAAGGACCTGTACCGGCATTTTGGGCTCACCGCGGAAAAGGTCGCCGAAGCGGCGTTGAATAAGCTATGAAACTTGCGCACATATGATTGAGAGTACGGCGGCGCGCCAAGTGGCCGCTTGCGAATAGGAGACCTGGGAAATGTCCGTGCGTTTTGCCATTAACGGGTTCGGCCGGATCGGCCGCAATATTCTGCGCGCCATCGTCGAGGCCGAACGCAGCGACATCGAAGTCGTCGCCCTCAACGATCTGGCGCCGGTTGAAACCAATGCGCATCTATTGCGCTACGACTCGGTTCACGGGCGTTTTCCCGCGCGAGTGACCGTCAAGGGCGACACCATCAGCTGCGGCAACGGCGCGATCAAAGTCACCGCGGTCAAGGATCCCGCACAACTGCCGTGGAAAGATTTCGGCGTCGATGTCGCGCTGGAATGCACCGGAATTTTCACATCGAAGGACAAGGCGTCGGCGCATCTAAAAGCCGGCGCCAAGCGCGTGTTGGTTTCGGCGCCGGCCGACGGCGCCGATCTGACCGTGGTCTATGGCGTCAACCACGATAAGCTTGCGAAAACCCACACCGTCGTCTCGAATGCATCCTGCACCACCAATTGTCTGGTGCCGGTCGTGAAAGTGCTCAATGACGCGATCGGCATCGACAAGGGATTTATGACGACGGTGCACTCCTACACCAATGACCAGCCGTCGCTCGATCAAGTGCATAAGGATCTGTATCGCGCGCGCGCCGCGGCATTGAACATCATCCCGACCTCGACCGGAGCCGCCAAGGCGGTCGGCCTGGTTTTGCCGGAACTCGCCGGGCGGCTCGACGGCGTCTCGATCCGCGTGCCGACGCCGAACGTGTCAGTGATCGATTTCAAGTTCGTCGCCAAGCGCGCGACCAGCAAGGACGAAGTCAACGGCGCGGTCAAACGCGCCGCCGAGCAGCAGCTCAAGGGCATCCTCGGCTATACCGAGGCGCCGAATGTTTCCAGCGACTTCAACCACGATCCGCATTCCTCGGTCTTTCATATGGACCAAACCAAGGTGATCGATGGCACGCTGGTCCGCGTCATGTCGTGGTACGACAACGAATGGGGTTTCTCCAATCGCATGGTCGACACCGCGGTGGCGATGGGCAAGCTCGGCTGATTGCGGTCGCGGATTTTTTCCAAGCTTCTTTCATGCCGACCTTCCGCAGCTTCGACGACGCCGACGTCAAGGGTAAACGCGTGCTTTTGCGCGTCGATCTCAACGTGCCGATGCAGGACGGCAAGGTCTCGGATTCGACCCGCATCGAGGAGATCGTGCCGACGATCACCGAGCTCGCCGACAAAGGCGGCAAGATCATTCTGCTGTCGCATTTCGATCGGCCGAAAGGCCGGGATCTGAAATATTCGCTCCGTCCGTTGGCGGCCGAAGTGGCGCGGCTCGTCAAGCGGCCGGTCGCCTTCGCCGACGATTGCATCGGGCCGAAAGCGCAAACCGCCATCGCCGCCATGAGCAATGGCGATATTGTTTGTCTGGAAAACACCCGGTTTCATCCGGGCGAGGAAAAAAACGACAAGGAATTCGCGAAAAAGCTCGCGGCGCTGGGGGACATTTTCGTCAATGACGCCTTTTCGGCAGCACATCGCGAACATGCCAGCACGACGACGATCGTGACCGCTTCCAAACTCCTTGCTTATCCCGGCCGCGCCATGAAAGCGGAGCTCGACGCGCTTGAGCGCGCCTTCGAAAGACCCGAGCACCCGGTGACCGCAATCGTTGGCGGCGCGAAGGTATCCACCAAGCTTGAGCTTCTGGGCAATCTGCTCACCAAGGTCGAGACCTTGATTATCGGCGGCGCCATGGCGAACACGTTTCTGATCGCCCAAGGCAAGCGCGTCGGCAAATCGTTGGTTGAAAAGGATCTCGTCGGCGCGGCGCACGACATCCTGAGCAGAGCCAGCGCGCTCGGCCGCGAAATCGTGCTGCCGGTCGATGCCGTCGTTGCGGCGGAACTCGCCACGCATGCGCCTTCGCATGTTCTATCCGTCGATCAGGTCGGCGCCGGCGATATGATCCTCGATATCGGGCCGCGCACGATCGAGCATGTCGTCTCGGTGCTGGCGCGCAGCAAAACGCTGGTCTGGAATGGCCCGTTCGGCGCCTTCGAGCATGAGCCGTTCGATAATGGTACAATCGAAGTCGCCGAGGCGGCGGCGGAACTGACCGCGGCCGGCAAGCTTGTCAGCTTCGCGGGAGGCGGCGACACCGTCGCCGCGCTTAATGTCGCCTCGGTCAAGGATCGCATGACGCACGTTTCCACCGGCGGCGGCGCGTTCCTGGAATCTTTGGAAGGCAAGACGCTGCCCGGAGTGAAAGTGTTGCTGGTTCCAGAACCGACACGGGCGACCGCAGGATAGCAAATAGAGGCGCCGGGGCGCGGCGCCGCGCATGAGGATGTCGAGGAGGGCGCGATGAACCTAAGCGAGTTGAACAAGGTCGCGACCGCGATGGTCGCTCCAGGACGCGGCATCCTGGCGGCTGACGAGTCGACCGGCACGATCAAGAAACGGTTCGACGCCATCGGCGTAGAATCGACCGCCGATAATCGCCGCGATTATCGCGAAATGCTGTTCCGCTCGAGCGAGGCGATGGCAAGGTATATTTCCGGCGTCATCCTTTACGACGAAACGATCCGGCAGAACGCGAAGGACGGCACCCCGCTCGTCAAGCTGATCGAAAAGGCCGGTTCGATTCCCGGGATTAAGGTCGATAAAGGCACCAAGCCACTGCCCTTCTGCCCCGGCGAAGTCATTACCGAGGGACTTGACGGCTTACGCGAGCGGCTCGCCGAATATCGTGGGCTCGGCGCCAAATTCGCCAAGTGGCGCGCGGTCATCGATGTCGGCCCGACGCATGTCATGCCGAGCTACACCTGCGTGAACGCCAATGCGCACGCGCTGGCGCGCTATGCCGCGCTTTGCCAGGACGAAGGCATCGTCCCGATCGTGGAACCGGAAGTGCTGATGGATGGCGACCACGACATCGACCGCTGCGTCGAGGTAACGACCTGGGTGCTGAAGGAGACGTTCCAGGAATTGTTCTACAACCGCATCGCGCTCGAAGGCATGGTGCTCAAGCCCAATATGGCGGTGTCCGGGAAGAAGTCGCCGAAGCGCGCGTCGATCGCCGAAGTTGCGGAAAAGACATTGCGCATGCTCAAGGACTGTGTGCCCGCCGCAGTGCCCGGCATCGCGTTTTTGTCCGGCGGGCAATCCGACGAAGAGGCCACGGCGCATCTCGACGCGATCAATAAACTCGGCGACCTGCCGTGGCGCGTCACCTTCTCATACGGCCGCGCTTTGCAGGCGGCGCCGCAAAAAACGTGGTCGGGCAAGGCGGAAAACACCGCCGCCGCGCAGCGCGCTTTCAATCACCGGGCCATGATGAACGGCCTTGCCACGCTCGGGCAATGGAAAGCCGATCTTGAGCGCAAAGCGGCGTGACATCGCCGGCGCCCCCTCCACCGCCCTCCGGCGTAGCCGACGCTTCGCGGCGGCGTACAGCAGATGTACGGCGGCCGGAGGCCGCCTATGCCCCCTCCCCCGCTTCGCGGGGGCGGACAAGTAGACCACGCCAGCGGCTTTATCTGGTCACCCCCGCGATCAGCGATCCCGCGCTCTTTAGCGGCGAGCTTGAACGCGCGCTCGGCGCCGGCGACATCGCCGCGGTGCTGTTACGCCTTGCCGACGACGGCGAACGCGCGCTGATTGAACGGACAAAGCACATCGCCGTCGTGGTGCAGCCTCGCGACGTCGCGCTTGTCGTCGATAATCGTCCCGAGATCGTGGCACGTGCCGGCGCTGACGGGGCGCATCTGAGCGGCGTTGAGAAGTTCGCCGGAGCGCTTGCGCTCCTCAAGCCGGAACGGATTGCCGGTGCCGGCGGTTTGCGCAGCCGTCATGATGCCATGCTCGCCGGCGAGGCTGGCGCCGATTACGTGATGTTCGGCGAACCTGACCGCAACGGCCGTCGGCCGAACTTCGAAGAAGTGCAGGAACGCCTGACCTGGTGGGCGGACTTGTTCGAAATCCCATGCGTCGCTTATGCCGCCGGCAAGGAGGAGGTGGCGCCGCTGTCGCGGACCAGCGCCGATTTTATCGCGCTTGGCGACTGGATATGGTCGGTGCCGGAGGGCGCGGCCGAGGCTATTACCGCCGCGGCCGCGAGCCTTGATGAGGCGGTGACATGACGCGCACGATGGCAGCGATAGCCTGCGCACTCGTGGCATTGGCTTTCAACCAATCCGCCTTCGCACAAAGCGGTGCGCTACGCCCGCCCGCGGCCAAGCCTAACCGCGTCGCCGCACCGGGCGAAAAGACGGTGCCGGCAGCGCCCGCCGGTCCGCCGCCTGACATGGCCTACGGCGCGTTTCAGCGCGGTTATTTTCTCACCGCTTTTTCGCTCGCGACCGACCGCGTCGCCAATGGCGCGGATCCAAAAGCGATGACGCTTCTTGGCCAGCTCTATGCCGACGGCCTTGGCGTGCCGCAGGACGATCGGCGCGCGGCCGAGTGGTACGGGCTCGCCGCGGCGCGCGGCGACAGCAATGCGATGTTCGCGCTCGCCATCTTTGCGCTCAATGGACGCGCCGGGCCGCGCGATCGCGACGCGAGCACGCGATGGCTCGCGGCTGCCGCCAAGCTCGGTCATCCGCTCGCCGCCTACGATCTCGCTTTGCTCTATGTCGAAGGGCAGATGTTTCCGCAGGACTTTAGCCGCGCCGCCGAACTCTTGCGCATCGCGGCGCAGGGCGGCAGCGCCGACGCGCAATATGCCCTCGGCACCTTTTACAAGACCGGCCGTGGCGTGCCGCAGGATGCGCGGCAAGCGGCGCAATGGTGGGCGAAAGCGGCACTGACCGACAATACCGATGCGCAAGTCGAGTATGCCATCGCGCTCTATAACGGCAACGGTGTCGAACGCAACGAGGAGGCCGCGGCCGCGTTGTTTCGCAAAGCCGCGATGCGTGGCAGCGCGATCGCCCAGGATCGCCTGGCGCGCATTCTGGCGAGCGGCCGCGGCGCGCCGCGCGATCTCACCGAAGCGACCAAATGGCATCTGATCTCCCGCGCCGGCGGTGAGACCGATCTTGAACTTGATGATATCATCAATAAGCTCGATCCGCAGACCCGCACCGCCGGCGAGAAGGCGGCGAAGCCCTGGCTTGACGCGATCGAAGCGGTGCGCAAAGCGCAGGCCGCGGCGCAGCAGGCGCAGCCATCGCAGGCCACGCCAGCCAAGTGATGACGCGATGCAGCCGCAGGCGTCCTACGGCTGTTTCGTCAATTCCACGCAGGAGGCAAGCCGCGCCTTGGGCCCGTGCTTGAGATAGCAGAGCTCCATCCGGTCGGGCGCCAGCATGGTCCCGTTCGAAAAGCCTTCGGCGTCGGCTAAAAAGATCGTGCCGCTGCGCGAGATCGCGGCGACAACTTTCGAGCCGCCGCGCGCCGATGAAAAAGTTCCGGAGAAGTGGCGCCCATCCTGCTTGTCGATCGTCAGCGTAAAGGCAACCGAGCGCAGCTCCGGCTCGTTCGCCGCAGTCATGGCGTGATGCGCGTTGCCGCCGCCAAGAATGATCGACTCGTCTCGCCCTTCCAGGTGCCGCGCAGGTCGGGAATTGCATTCTGCGCCGCGGCCGCGGTCGCGGCGGTAAGCGCCGCAACCGCCAGGATCCAACAACCTTTGCCATAGCCATTCCTCCAATTGCCCTTCCGACTGCGTTTGGCAGCCCTGCCTATTCTATGAGGCGTTATGATCAGAAGCGTGCACGCCGCAAACGCATGCACCGGCCGCCCGCAATTTGCTAGTTTAGGCCGCCACGATGCTTGGCTCAAAATCTCCGGAGGATTCCATGATATTCCGCCTAACGCTCCATGCCGCGATCATGCTGGCTGGTACGGGCATCGCCTATGCTGCGAGCGAAACGGTCACCGTAAACGCAATCGATGCCAACGGTATCGGCAAACAAATCGGGACGATTACCCTGTCCGACAGCCAATCAGGCTTGCAGATCGCTCCACAGCTCGCCGAGCTGCCGCCGGGCAACCACGGATTCCATATTCACACCAATCCCGATTGCGGCCCTGGCCCCGGCCCGAATGGCCAGCCCGCGGCTGGCATGGCGGCGGGCGGCCATTTCGACCCGGCTAATACCGGCAAACATCTCGGACCGATGGGCGAAGGCCATAAGGGCGACATGCCGGTACTGACCGTCGATGCCAATGGCAAAGCGACGCAGGCGGTCACGGCACCGCATCTCACCGTCGCTGCTGTCAAAGGCCACGCCATCATGATCCACGCCGGCGGCGATAATTATTCCGATCAGCCGGCCCCATTGGGCGGCGGCGGCGCGCGCATCGCCTGCGGCGTGACGAGGTAACCCGCCTGATCGGCGCACGTCAGGTTTACCGGGGCCATTGAGGCAAATTAGCCTGCCATGGCCGTGATTTGGCGGTGATTTGGCGCAGTTCCTTGGCGCGGTTCCGGCTTACCGCGCCGCGCTCGTGCAACAGCCGATCCACGGAGGGTGACCGGGATCTGCACGATAATCTCGCCATGTTTAAGCCAAAGCTTTGAACGTATTGTTGCGCCACCTTCACCGGATGGGGGCTCAATGCTTCGGTCAAGCCGGTTTGCCGCTGCGGCCGCATCGCTGCTGCTCGCAGGCGCAGTTTTCAGTCTTTCCGCAGTGGAGACACCAGCCGCCCCTGCATCGGGTAGCTGCGAAGATGCCAGCGAAATCGCGATCCTGGCCTCGCCATTTACGCCATGGAAAGGCGCGCCGCTTCGCGTTCTGATCGCTGCCGATAAACCGTTCGACGGCGGATTTAGCCTGATTGCGCCCGATGGCAGCGTGGCCGCAAAATCGGACCAACGATACGGCGGGCCGCCCTATTTCTGGATTGCCGAGGTCGCCGCGCCGACGGCAGGCACGTGGCATGCAACGCTTGTGCGCGACGGCGCATCAGGCGCATGCAGCACGATCACCCGCGAAATCGTCGTGAGCGTCCAAAAGCAGCCGGCCTCGCACGCGACATCCGGCAGCATCTGGCCAATACGCAATACCTGGAACCGTGCGACAGAAAATTTGTTTTCGGCCTGGATCGCGAAGCTTTTCGACGCGCCGCTTGACAGCGAACCGTCGTGGAAGGCCTGGCACGAAGTCTTGCGCGATCGATCGCGTAATATTCTGTTCGACTATTTGGGTCTCGGCGAAGACAACGTGACGATCAACCTTCGTCCCGACTGCGCCGACTTTGCCTACTTCCTGCGCGCCTATTTTGCGTACAAGATGGGGCTGCCGTTCGGCTATTCGAATTGCTCGCGCAGCGGCAAGTGTTACCAGTGGTTCAATATCGAGCATCCCGAGGCAACGCGTCCGCCGCCGCCCCCTGAACAAATAACGGCGTCCGCCGACCCGACGCCGGCCCCCAGCCCCACGATATTGCAGCAGATGCTCGGCGAGCAGCCCGCGGCTGCGCCGCCGCCGGCCGCGCCGGCGACTGTAGCGCCGCCGAAGCGGGTCGGCACGCCTTCATTCGGCGAATATTTGCGGATCGTCGGCGACGTGGTTCACTCCGGCTCGGTGCGAACGTCGGCAACCGACGACAACACTGATTTTTACACCGTTCCGCTCACGCAAGAAACGTTGCGGCCCGGAACCGTCTATGCCGATCCGTACGGGCACGTCATGATGGTGGTACGGCGCGTGCCGGAATCAGATGGCGCGGCCGGCATCTTGCTCGCCGTCGACGCCGAGCCCGACGGCACGGTCGCGCGCAAGCGGTTTTGGCGCGGCACTTTCCTGTTCGCGCACGAACCTAGTTTCGGAAGCGCAGGCTTCAAGCACTTCCGGCCGATCGTGCGCGGGGAAAACGGCGCCTTGCGGCGGCTGACCGACGCCCAAATCGCAAAAGATCCGCAATACGGCGATTTTTCCCCCGAACAATCCCAGCTCGCGGTCGACGATTTTTACGATCGCATGGATGAGGCGCTGTCGCCTAAGCCGCTCGATCCGTTCAGCGCCATGAAAGAAGCGATCACCGCACTCGAAGAGCAGGTCAACACCCGCGTCACCTCGATCGAAAACGGGCGCAAGTACCAGGACGGACACGGCGAGGTCACTATGCCGGATGGGCCCGCGATTTTCGCAACAACCGGCGCCTGGGAAGATTTCTCCACTCCGGCGCGCGATTTTCGTCTCTTGATCGCGATCGATGTTGTGCGCTTCTATCCCGACCGTGTCGCTCGCCACCCGGAACGTTACGCCATGCCTAGCGGCAAGAACGTTGCCGACGTGCAAGCCGAAATGCAAAAGGTGCTGGCTGCGGAACTTGCCGCCCGCAAGGTTTCCTATACGCGCAGCGACGGCTCGGCGTGGACGCTTGCGCTCAAGGCCGTGGTCGAGCGCGCCGGGGGGCTCGAAATGGCATACAACCCTAACGACTGCGTCGAGCTGCGCTGGGGCGCGCCGGAAAACAGCGACGAGGCCTCGACATGCAAACGGCATGCGCCTTCGGCGCAACGCGCGAAGATGACGAACTACCGCTCGTGGTTCCGCGAACGGCACTGGCCAGCGCGAGTCTAACGCCCCATCAGAATGAGACGGCGAGAATTCCTGACCCTTGTCGGCGTGATTGCCGCGGCCTTGCCGGCCGGACAAGTTCGAGTTCGTGATTAACCTGAAAACGGCGAAGGCCCTCAATATTCAGATTCCGTCAGGCATGCTCGCCATCGCCGACGCGGTGATTGAATAGCCCGTCACAACGCGATATTCCGCTCCCGTTGCGATAAAGGGCAGTGACGGCCGCTCGGTTCCGACGAAAGTTCAAGCCCTTCAGCCAGACCGGTCCACGCGGCACAGTAATGTTTCTGACGATCAGTACCGCGCTCATCTTCCTTCTCACTTATGGCGGCATCGCGCTGGGGCGCATTCCGGGCTTCCGGCTCGATCGCGCCGGCATCACGCTGACGGGCGCTGCGCTGATGATGGCGATCGGCGCCATCACGCCCGAGGAAGCCTATCGCGCGGTCAACCTCGATACGCTGGCGCTGCTGCTCGGCATGATGATCATCGTGGCGCATCTGCGCCTCTCCGGTTTCTTTCGGCTGGTGACGCGCTGGGCGCTCGCGCATGCGCATTCGCCCCTGATTTTGCTCGCCACCGTCGCGGCGACCACCGGTGCGTTCTCAGCGTTCCTTGTCAATGACGCCGTATGCCTGGTCATGGCGCCTTTGGTGATCGAGGTGACGCGCTCGCTGCGGCGCGATCCCATTCCTTATCTCCTCGCCGTGGCGATGGCCTCCAATGTCGGGAGTGACGCCACGATTACCGGCAATCCGCAAAACATGATCGTCGGCGCGGTCTCGCGCATTCCGTACACGACATTTGCCGCGGCCCTGGCGCCGGTAGCGCTGGTCGGATTGGTCGTCGTCATCGCCGTGCTGATCGCACTCTGGTGGCGCGAGTTTCAGCGTCGGGAACATTTCGACGCCAAGCGCGTGTCGAACCACTTTCACAAGCCGCAGCTGATCAAGGCCGTGGTGGTCACGCTTGGCGTGATCGCGGCGTTCTTCGCCGGAGTACCGGTGGCGATGGCGGCCTTCCTCGGCGGCGCGCTATTGCTGGTGACCCGCGCGATCAAGGCGCACAAGGTCTATCAGGAGATCGACGGCGCGCTGCTGTTGATGTTCGCCGGTCTATTTGTCGTCGTCGCGGCAGCGGAGAAAATCCTGTTGACACCGGAGGTGATCGGCTCGGTGCAGGCCTTTCATTTCGCCAATACTTACGTGCTCACCGCCGATACCGCGGCGCTTTCCAACATCATCAGCAATGTGCCGGCGGTCCTGGCGCTCAAGCCCTTCGTTCTCGGCCTCCCCGACCAGCATCGCATCTGGCTCGTGATCGCGATGAGCGCGACGCTGGCCGGCAATCTCACGCCGGTCGGATCGGTCGCCAACCTGATCGTCGCCGAGCGCGCCCGTGCCGCCGGCATCCACGTCTCGTTATGGGCCTATTGCCGCGCCGGGATTCCGATCACGCTGGTCACGCTGGCGCTCGGGGCCTGGTGGCTGAGCTAGGTTGTTCGCGGGAGTGCCCTAATCGCTTTGAGGCGCATTCGGAACCGCGGCCTCATACACGACGACGGTCTCGGCCCATTCGGCAGCTTGCTCGGCAAACTTCAGCCAGGATTGCGCCATCTCGAGCATCACAAGCTTTCCCGCGGGATCTTGAATGTTCCGAGAAATTTTTATGCACGTGGCTGCGTAAGAACGATAACGCTCGACAAACTCGGCACCCTGCATTTCCACTTCCCCCGTATGTCTTTCGACATAGCACTCAACCCGCTCGTCGAGTTGCGGTTCCCGCGACGCACAAATTTGGGCGATGTGTTGCCGGAACTCGGGTGCCCTCTGTAACGCAAACCGCTAACCACGGCCAACTTGACGTGTCCGCTCCAGGGCTTACGACAAGCCGCCATGCTCCATTCCGCGGTCCTCAATGTCATGATCAAGGCGGCGCATCGCGCCGGCCGCAGCCTCAAGCGCGACCTCGGCGAGGTCGAGAACCTCCAGGTCTCGGTGAAGGGTCCGCGCAATTTCGTAACCGCCGCCGACCGCCGCGCCGAGGCGATCGTGCGCGAGGAGCTCGCGAAAGCCCGGCCCGACTATGGTTTTCTTGGCGAAGAAGGCGGCGCGCATCCGGGCGGAGACAAGACCCATCGCTGGATCGTCGATCCGCTCGACGGCACCACCAATTTTCTTCATGGCATTCCCCACTTCGCCATCGCGATCGCGCTCGAGCGCAATGGCGCCGTGGTCGCCGGCCTCGTTTACAATCCGGCCAATGACGAGATGTTCGTCGCCGAGCGCGGCAAAGGCGCATTTCTTAACGACAAGCGCATCCGCGTCGCGTCGCGGCAGCGGCCCGCCGACGCCATTGTCGCTTGCGGCTTGCCGCATTACGGCCGTGGCGACCTCGCTCTGGCGCGCAACGAAATCGCAGCGGCACAGCGCGCCTTCGCCGGATTGCGCCGCTATGGTGCGGCGACGCTTGATCTCGCCTGGGTCGCGGCCGGGCGGCTCGATGCTTATTGGGAACGCGATCTATCGCCGTGGGATCTGGCGGCAGGCTCGATCTTGGTGCGCGAGGCTGGCGGCTTTATCAGCGATATCGACGGCGGCGATGCCATTCTGCAAAAAGGCAATGTCGTCGCCGGCAACGAAACCATGCATCGCGACTTGCTGCGGCTGTTGCGCGAGGCGGGCAAGGCCGCCGGCAAGGAAGCCGCGGCGGCATCGACTTCGCCGTGAGCACCTTTTCGTTCCGGCACTACGACGCGGCGCGTGACGAGGAGCCTTCGCTCGCGCTGTGGCAGCGCACCTGGCAGAAGACCTATCCCGATATCGATTTCGCCGGACGGCTCGCGTGGTGGCGCGATCACTGGCGCGGTCTGGTGCGTGCCGCGAGCATCACAGTGGCCGAAGCCAAAAACGAAATGATCGGCTTCGTCACCGTCGATCCCAGCACGCTTTATCTCGACCAGATCGTCGTCGCGCCGGAATATTGGGGCACCGGCCTTGCGAGCGCGCTCATTGCCGAAGCCAAGCGGGCCTCGCCGCGCGGGCTTGATCTCGACGTCAATACCGACAATGCGCGAGCGATCGCGTTTTATCAAAAAGAGGGCTTCGTGATTACCGGCGACGGCGTCAATCCGCGGAGCGGCCGCCCGGTCCACCACATGCGCTGGCGGCCCCCACCCGTCCCTCCCCCGCAAGCGCGGGAGGATTAGAGACGGGGCGACCTCCCGGCTACAGCTTCCGCCATCGCCGCGTCGAAGGATTTGCCGTCGACCTTGAGGTAAGCGACGTTTTCTTCGGCGATGATCACGGCTTCGACCACACCCGGGACCTGCCGCAGTTTCGTTGCGAGATCAGCAGCGTCGGACAAGTTGTTTTCCGCGATCGGCACCAATCGCGTGGTCAGATAGCTCGGCTGCGCCATGCCGGCCGCGGCGATGAGCCAGATTACCGCGAGCGCAGTTGTCAGCGCGAACACGCCGGCGCTGCCGCCGTGTTGATGCGCCACACCGCCGATGATGCCGCCGATGAAGATGCCGAGGAACTGTAGGCTCGAATAGACGCCCATTGCCGTTCCTTTGACGTCCGGCGGCGCCACCTTGGTGATGAGCGATGGCAGGCTCGCTTCCATCACGTTGAACGCCGAGAAGAACACGATGAGCGCGGCAAAGAGCGCAAACACATTGCCCGAGCCGTAAAAGAGCATGATCTGGCTTGCAACGAGCGCCGCCACCGCGCTTACGAACACGCCTTTCATCCGGCGATATTTCTCGGCGACGATAATCGCCGGCACCATCACGGCGACGGAAACGAGCAGAACCGGCAGATAGACGATCCATTGATCGTGGACCACGACGCCCGCGGTGCTGCGCAAGAGATCGGGGACGACGAGAAAGCTCGCGGTGAGCATAGCGTGCAGCGCGAATATGCCGAGGTCGAGCCGTAAGAGTTCCCGGTTGCGCAACACGGCGCCGAGCAGCGCCGGCACCGCCTCGGCGTCACGATGCACGCGGATGCGCGGTGGGTTTGGCACCACGAACTGCGTGATCGCGATGCCGACAAACGCCAGGGCGACCATCAGCCAAAAGATGCCGGTAACACCGATGAAAGTGGCGACGACCGGGCCGGCGAGCAGCGCAACGATGAAAGAGGCGCCGATGGTAATGCCGACCAGCGCCATGGCCGCCGTACGGCTGTCCTCGCCAGTGAGATCGGCAACGAGCGCCAGAATGACCGACCCAACGGCGCCCGCTCCTTGCAGCGCGCGGCCAATAATGACGCCGCCGATCGTCGTGGAGAGGGCGGCGACCGCGCTGCCGGCCCCGAACAGTGTAAGTCCCAAGACGATCATGACCTTGCGTCCGACCCGGTCCGACAACAGGCCGAATGGAATCTGCAACAGGCCTTGGGTGAGACCATAGATGCCGAGCGCTTCGCCGATCAGGTAGGGACTGGCGCCGGCGAGCGTGCCGGCATAGGCGGCAAAGACCGGGTAGATCATGAACAGGACAAGGAGCCTGACGGAAAACACTGCGGCGAGCGCAGCAGCGGCGCGGAATTCTTGCGGTTTCATCAGGGCTGTTGGACTTATGGCAAGTTGACTGCAGGCAAATGGCGGCGCGTTCTAGGGCCAAAACTCATGCTCTCGCCCCCATTAGCGGTCAATTGCGGCAGCTTGTCCGGCCGCGAACGCCGCGTTATATAGCCGAACAATCCCAGCAAAACAGCCCAAAACAAAGCAGCCCTGGTGCAAGGCCATGAAACCGGACACGCATCCCAATTACCACACCATAAAAGTCGTCATGACTGACGGCACCGAGTTCACCACCCGCTCGACCTGGGGCAAGTCCGGGGACACGCTGCATCTCGATATCGATCCGAAGTCGCATCCTGCCTGGACCGGCGGCCAGCAGCATCTGGTCGACCGCGGCGGGCGGCTGTCGCGCTTCCAGAAGAAGTTCTCGGGCTTCTTGAAGAAATAGGCGGCGTCGCGTTTTACGTGCCGGAGCGCCGCGCGTTGGATTCGAAGGCGGCTTTCAGCAGCCCCAATTGACGCCCAACCGGATTGTCGGTCCCAATCTTCGGCACCGCGGCCGCGTGCATATTCGCGTCGAGGCGGCGCACCTCGATCTGCAGCTTGGCCGAGCGCGCGATCAATTCCTGCAATTTGGCCGGCAATAGCGCGAGCGATTTGGCGTCCCCCGGCGCGCAGGCGACCAAGCTGACTTTGCTCTTTTCCTTATTCGCTTGGGCGAGTGTGATCTCGCCTTCCTTGACCGCGCGGTGAAGGAGCAGCCACGAAGCCAGATGCATCAGCCGGTTTGTCAGGCGCAAGCTCTCGGTGGCGTAGACCAATCCGGCGCCGCGTTCGAGCTTCTTGGATTCCAGGCGGCCCGAACCGTCGAGATAGCTCGCGGTCTCGTCGACCAACGCCATACCATCGCGAAACAGCGCGGCAAAAAGCTGGGAACTCGCCAGCCGCTCGCTAAAGGAGACCGCGCCTACTTCCACGCTACGCTTTTCAGACATCTACGCTTACGCCTCACACCCCACATTAAGCATCGCGCGACTAAGAGAGGCTGTCCAGCAGGCTCAACCAAGAAGTTTCGGACATAGTTGCCGGGGGAAGGCAACCGCGGAAAAACCCCGCAATTTGGCCCGGAAAATAAAAAGGAGCCGCCGTTGCCGGCGGCTCAAGGCGATAACAGGGAGGCGTCAAACAGAGTGGACAGGAGCCACTCGATGTCCAGAAGTTGGACGAATTCTGTAATGAACGAGAAAGCTTAACGAAAAGTTAATGAATCACAGAAACTTGGCGAATGTTTTTACAATCTGGCTTAAGCCCGAGTGCAATCGCGCTCCAAGGGCTGGAAGGGACTACTTCTTGAAAAGAGTATCCGCAGCTGATTTGACCGCGCGTTTTCGCCCCATATCGGCTTCGAGTCGCGCGATCTCCTCTTTAAGAACCGCAATTCGGTCGGCCAGCTCGGCAGCGGACAACAGCGTGAGATCCTGACCGATCTCATGAGCGATCTTCTTTTTCGGCCGGTCATCCTCGTCGACAGCGGGCATGCGCCTTACTCCTGCACGGCTGATTTTTAGCGGCCTCGATCCCGGTTGTCACATCGGTTGCGGACAGATTAATTCGGTCGCCGATTGAAAGGGAGTGTTTATGCCAAACGGTGGTTTGCCCAAATCGATGACTTCCATTGCGATCCGCGAGCCGGGCGGACCCGACGTGCTTGTGCCGCAAGCGCAGCCCGTGCCCTCGCCGCGCGAAGGCGAAATCCTGGTGAAGGTCGCTGCCGCGGGCGTGAACCAGCCGGACGTGATGCAGCGGCAAGGTCACTATCCGCCGCCGAAAGGCGCGAGCGAAATTCCAGGCTTGGAAATCGCCGGCGAAGTCGTGCAGGTCGGCCCCGGCGTGACGCGCTGGAACAAGGGCGACAAAGTGATGGCACTCGTGGTCGGCGGCGGTTACGCCGAATACTGCCTGGCTTTTGCAAGTCACGCGCTGCCGGTGCCGGCAAGTCTTTCGATGATCGAGGCGGCGGCGATACCTGAGACCTTCTTCACGGTCTGGCACAACGTGTTCGAGCGCGGCAAGCTCGCCGCCGGGGAAACTCTGCTCGTGCACGGCGGCTCGTCGGGGATCGGCACTACAGCCATTCAGCTCGGCAAGGCGTTCGGTGCTCAGGTCATCGTGACCGCCGGCACGCCGGAGAAATGCGACGCCTGCCGCAAGCTCGGCGCCGATCTCGACATCAATTACAACACCGAAGATTTTGTCGCTTTGAGCAAGCAAGCGACTCAAGGCCGCGGCGTCGAGCTGATCCTCGACATGGTCGGCGGTGAATATGTCGGCCGCAATTATGAAGCTGCCGCCGTCGAGGGACGCATCGTGCAGATCGCGTTTCTGGCTTCGTCGCGCGTTACCGTCGATCTCATGCGGCTGATGCTCAAGCGCCTCACCCATACCGGCTCGACGCTGCGTGCGCGCGCGGTCGCGGACAAGGCCGCGATCGCCCAAGCGGTGGAAAAGAACGTACTGCCGCTTCTCGCCTCGGGCCGCGTCAAGCCGCTGATCGATTCGACTTT
>DASXJB010000242.1:0-4447 GCA_036497645.1 Xanthobacteraceae bacterium | reverse complement strand
TGGCGCGCGCCGCCGGATAATTGTCGTAGGTCTCGCGGCGGTAGATCGCGTTCGCGGGCGTGAACACCATGATGCCGGCTTTGGAGTAGACCGGGCCACCAGGCAGTTTGAAGCCGTCGACGTCCCACGGCGCCTTGGCGCTGCCGCCTGCTTTGATCCATTCCTTCGCCACCCGGATGAGATCGGCTTTCGGCACCACCGTGTCGATGAGCTTCATTGCCTTGGCGCGATTGAGCTGTACCTGATCGCCCTTGAGCAGAAACTGCAGCGCATCCGACGGCGGCATCATCCGCGCAACCCGCTGCGTGCCGCCGGCGCCCGGTATCAATCCGACCTTGACCTCGGGCTGGCCTAGTCGCGTGCGCGGATTATCGGCCGCGATGCGGCGATGGCAGGCCAGCGCCAGTTCGAAACCACCGCCAAGCGCGGTGCCGTTGATGGCGGCAACCCAAGGCTTGCCGCAGGTCTCGATGCGCCGGCACAGCACCGACCATCGTCGGCTTTCCTCGAAGAAGCGTATCATCGCCGCTTCCTCGCCTTGCGATGCGGCGAGCTCGGCAAAAGCGCGGCTCAAGCCTTCCAGCATCGTAAGATCGGCGCCGGCGCAGAACGCATCCTTGCCCGAGGTGATGACGACGCCCTTCACGGCGGCGTCCGCGGTGGTCTGGTCGATAATGGCCGAAAGCTCGTCCATCACCGTTGCATCAATGACGTTCATGCTGCGGCCCGGCGAGTCCCAGGTCGCAAGTGCAATGCCGTCGCCGTCGTTCTCGATCTTGAAATTGGTAAAGCTCATCGTCGCCGCTCACCCATAGGGATCGCCGTTCTTGTGCGTGAAACGCCAACCTTCATCGTCGCGCACCGCGACCAGGTCGACATCCGGATATTCGACGCGCTCCTGTTTCGAACGCGAGCCGATTTCGAGATAGACCACGTCCGCCGTGGTCCGGTTCACCAGATGGTGACCGTTGCCGCTGTTGGCCTTGAAACCGGCCGCGTCGCCGGCCTTGAGCAGCGTCTCACCGCCATCCTCGACCAAGACCGCCTCGCCTTCGAGGACAAAGACGAGCTCGTCCTCGCTGGCGTGCCAGTGCCGCAGCGCCGAGGCGGCGCCCGGACGAAGCGTCGTGAGATTGACGCCGAATTGATTGAGACCGGCCGCGTTGCCGAGCCGGCGGCGCTCGCGGCCGTACACCACCCGGTCGAACGGCGGCGGATACGGCGTCTTGGTATCGATCGGCAGCGCTTCGATGTCGAGCTTGGGCATTGTTCAGATCCTGGCTCACAGCCGCTCGATGACGGTCGCGGTACCCATGCCGGCGCCGATGCAGAGCGTGACCAAGCCGGTCGCGACATTGCGCCGTTCCATCTCATCGACCAACGTGCCGAGAATCATCGCGCCGGTGGCGCCGAGCGGATGACCGAGCGCGATAGCGCCGCCGTTGACGTTGACGTTGGAGCCGTCGAGTTCGAAGGCCTGCATGAAGCGGAGCACGACGGAGGCAAAAGCTTCGTTGATCTCGATCAGATCGATGTCGGCAAGCTGCATGCCCGCGGCTTTGAGCACTTTCTTGGTGACGTCGATCGGCCCGGTCAGCATCAAAGCCGGGTCGGAGCCGATATTGGCGAAGGCACGCACGCGCGCGCGCGGCTTGAGCCCGATCTTGTCCCCCGCCTCCTTGTTGCCGACCAGCACGGCGGCGGCGCCGTCGACGATGCCCGACGAATTGCCGGCATGATGCACGTGATTGACGAATTCGACTTCGGGATGGGCTTGAATGGCGACCGCATCGAAGCCGCCGAGCTCGCCGATCTGCGCAAATGACGGCTGCAGCGCCGCGAGCGACTGCATCGTCGTGCCTGGCCGCATATGCTCGTCCTTGGCCAGGATGGTCAGTCCGTTGACGTCCTTGACCGCAACGACGGAGCGAGAAAAGCGGCCATCGTCCCACGCCGCCGCGGCCCGCTTCTGGCTTTCGACCGCGTAGGCGTCGACGTCGACGCGCGAGAACCCGTATTTGGTGGCGATCAGGTCGGCGGAAACGCCTTGCGGCAGGAAATAATGCGCGACCGCGATCGATGGATCGACCGACCAGGCGCCGCCGGCCGAACCAATGCCGACGCGGCTCATCGATTCGACGCCGCCGCCGACCGCGAGTTTCTGCTGGCCGGACATGATCTGCGCGGCGGCGAAATTCACCGCGTCGAGTCCTGACGCGCAAAAGCGATTGATCTGCACGCCAGCGACGGTGTCGCCGTAGCCGGCGACCAAGGCCGCGGTACGCGCGATATCGGCGGCAGCCTCGCCGACCGGATCGACGACGCCCATCACCACGTCGTCGATCAGCCTGGTGTCGAGATTGTTGCGGCTCTTGATTGCGCCGAGCGCCTGGCTCGCCAGATTGAGCGCGGTGACCTCGTGCAGCGCGCCGTCGACTTTGCCGCGGCCGCGCGGCGTGCGCACGTGATCGTAGATGAAAGCGTCGGGCATCGGAATTTCTCCTATACCTGGTCCGGTGCAGGCCGGCGAAGATCGCTAAAATGCTTCCGCAGGCAGCGCCATGGTGCTCGCCGCGCCGGCCTTGATGCGGGCCAGATGCGTGGCTGTGGCCGGCAACATTCGTTCCATGAAAAAGCGGCCGGTGGCCAGGCGTTGTGCCATCCGGTCGGTCGCACCGTCACCTCCCACGCCGGTTTTTGCTTTCGCGGCCTCGGCAATCAGACACCACATATAGCCGAGCGCGACCAAACCGAAGAGATGCATATAGTCTGTCGCGCCGGCTCCGGCATTATCGGGATTGCCGAGCGCGTTCTGCAAAAACCACATGGTTGCCTGCTGTAAATCGCCGAGCGCCTGGCTGACCGGCTTGACATAGGGCGTCATCGCCGGATCGGCACCGCGCTCTTTGGCGTAAGCAATGAGCTCGGCAAAAAACGCCTGCAACGCGCGGCCACCATCCTTGGGCAGCTTGCGACCGACCAGATCGAGCGCTTGCACCCCGTTGGTGCCTTCGTAGAGCATCGTGATTCGCGCATCGCGTACAAATTGCTCGATGCCGTGCTCGGCGATGTAACCGTGGCCGCCAAAGATCTGCTGCGCCAACACCGCATTGGCAAAGCCTTGATCGGTGAGCACGCCTTTGATCACCGGCGTTAGCAGCGCCAGATGATCTTCTGCCGCCTGCTTTTCCTTGGCATCGGCGGCACGGTGCGCGATGTCGCTTTTCAGCGCCGTCCACACCACAAGCGCGCGGGCCGCTTCGTTGAAGGCGCGCATGCTCATCAGCATGCGGCGCACGTCGGGATGAACGATGATCGGATCGGCGGCCTTGTCCGGAAATTTCGCGCCGGTCAGCGCGCGGCCGGCAAGCCGCTCCTTGGCATAGGCGGCGGCATTCTGATAGGCGACCTCCGACATCGCCAGGCCCTGCACGCCGACGCCAAGGCGCGCCTCGTTCATCATCGTGAACATCGCCTGCAAGCCGCGATTGGCCTCGGCCACGAGCCAGCCGGTGGCGCCGTCGTAATTCATCACGCAAGTGGCATTGCCCTGAATGCCCATCTTCTCTTCGATCGAGCCGCAGGAGACGGCATTGCGCGCGCCCACGCTGCCATTCGCCGCCGGGAGAAATTTCGGCACGATGAACAGCGACAGCCCGCGCGTACCGGCCGGCGCGCCGTCGATTCGCGCCAGCACCAGATGGACGATGTTTTCCGCAAGATCGTGCTCGCCGGCGGAGATGAAAATCTTGGTGCCGGTGATCTTGTAGCTGCCGTCGCTCTGCGCTGCCGCGCGCGTGCGCACCAGGCCGAGATCGGTGCCGCATTGCGGCTCGGTGAGATTCATCGTGCCGGCCCACTGTCCGGACACGAGCTTCGGCAGATAGAGGTTTTTCTGCTCGGGCGAGCCGTGCACAGTAATCGCGGCGGCCGCGCCTTCGGTGAGCGCCGCATACATGCCGAACGCCATATTGGCGGAGGATAAAAATTCGCTGACCGCCTGATTGATGACGATCGGCAGGCCCTGCCCGCCGAATTCGGCCGGCGCGGAGACGCCGATCCAGCCGCCTTCGGTGAACTTTTTATAGGCGTCCTTGAAACCGCTCGGGGTGGTGACGCTGCCATCGGCGTTGCGGCGACAGCCTTCCTTGTCGCCGACGCGGTTGAGCGGCATCAGGATCGCTTCGGAAAATTTAGCCGCTTCCGCCAGCACCGCCTCGACGACGTCCGGCGTCGCTTCGGCAAAACCGGGCAAATTGTTGTAGCTGTCGAGACGAAAGACATCGCGCAACAGGAATGTCACTTCGTCGACGGGAGCTTTATAGACCGGCATCAGCGCCTCTAGCGGATTTGCGGTTGTACTTTAGGCCGCCTGCAGCCTTTCCCTGGATGGGCACCCGGGGTCGGCCGCAGCCGAACCCTAGCCGATTTACACCGCTGCTACGAC
>DASXJB010000241.1:0-6141 GCA_036497645.1 Xanthobacteraceae bacterium | reverse complement strand
CATGTCGCGCAGAAGCTTCCACAGCATGTTGCAGAAGCCGAACACGGCATTGAGCTGCAAGCCGTCCGACTTGCGGTTGATCGGCGGCAGCGCGTGATAGGCGCGGAAAATGTAAGACGAGCCGTCGACCAGGAAGAGGTGATCGCCTTTCCTCAAGGGCCTGCTTTGGACCGGCGCTTTTGCCGGTTTATCGGCCTTCGGCGGGACTTTTTGTGCTGTGGGCATGGTGGCCAGTAATATAAGATTTCGCGGCGATTTGGCACGTGCGGTGGACAATTCCACAAACACATTTTGCCGTCGTCCCCCCAAAGCCTGGCAATGACGAAGGATTAAATGGATTCCTCGCCGCTTCCTGTCGACGTCGCGTTGCCGGAACTGACAGCGGCTTTGCACGCCAATAATGCCGCGGTGCTGGTGGCGCCGCCCGGCGCCGGCAAAACCACGCGGGTGCCGCTGGTCCTTGCCGCGGAACCATGGGCGCAGCTTTCGGGACAATCTACCCGTATCCTGGTGCTCGAGCCGCGCCGGCTCGCCGCCCGCGCCGCCGCCGCGCGCATGGCGCACAACCTTGGCGAAGCGGTCGGCGAAACCGTGGGCTTGCGGGTGCGCTTCGGCTCGAAAGTCTCACGCCGGACCCGAATCGAAATCATCACCGAGGGCATTTTCACGCGCATGATCGTCGACGATCCCATGCTTGAGGGCGTCGCCGCAGTGCTGTTCGACGAATTCCACGAGCGTTCGCTCGATGCCGACCTTGGGCTCGCTTTGGCGCGCGATGCCCAGCAAGGTCTCCGTGAAGATCTGAAAATCCTGGTGATGTCGGCGACGATCGACGGCGCGCGCGTTGGCGCGCTCCTTGGCGGTGCGGCGGTGATCGAAAGTCGGGGCCGTATATTTCCGGTCGAGACCCGCTATATCGGGCGCGACGCACGGCCGATCGAGCCGCAGCTCGCCGATACGATCGCGCGGGCGATGCGTGCCGAGCGGGGCTCGGTTTTGGCATTTTTGCCGGGTACCGCCGAAATCCGCCGCACCCAAGACCTGCTGGCGAACCGCGCCGATGCCGCGACCGATATTGTCCCGCTCTATGGCGCGCTCGGCGGCGACGAACAGGCGCGCGCCATCGAACCGGCCCGGCCCGGCCGCCGTAAAATCGTGTTGGCGACCTCGATTGCCGAAACTTCGATCACCATCGAGGGCGTGCGCATCGTCATCGATAGCGGGCTTGCCCGCGTGCCGCGCTACGAGCCCGATGTCGGGGTGACGCGGCTCGACACCGTGCGGGTGTCGCGCGCGGCGGCGGATCAGCGTCGCGGCCGTGCCGGGCGCACCGAGCCGGGTGTTTGCTACCGGCTGTGGGATGAGCCGCAAACCGCCGCGCTCGAGCCGTTCGCACGTCCGGAAATCCTCGCCGCCGATTTGTCCTCCTTCGCGCTCGATCTCGCCGCCTGGGGCGCCGACGCCGACAAGCTTGCCTTCCTCGATCCGCCGCCGCGTGCCGCGCTCACCGAAGCAAGAGCGCTGCTTGCCGCGCTCGGCGCCATCGATGAGAGCGGACGCATCACCGTGGAGGGCCGGCAATTGCGCCGCCTGCCGCTGCCGCCGCGGCTTGCGCGCATGGTGATCGACGCCGCGCGCGCGGGCCAAGGTACGCTCGCCGCCGAGCTTGCCGCGCTGATTGGCGAGCGCGGTCTCGGCGGCGACGACATCGACATGCGCGAGCGCCTGGGCGCGCTCCGCCGCGATCGCTCGCCGCGGGCGCGCGATGCACGGGCCATGGCGCGAAGGTGGGTGGAAGTTGTGGACAGCTCCTCCCCCGCAAGCGGGGGAGGAGATTTAAGCGTTGGCGCGCTTATCGCGCTCGCCTTTCCGGAGCGTATCGCCAAAAACCGCGGCACCGGCGGCGCCGCGTTCTTGCTGGCGAACGGCCGCGGCGCCAGTCTCGATCCCGCTTCGCCGCTTGCCCGCGAACCATTCCTGGCAGTGGCCGAACTCGCCGGCAGCGCCGCGCAGGGCCGCATTCTCTCGGCCGCGCCGATCACGCTTGCCGAAATCGAGGCACATTTTGCCGATCGCATCGTTGCCCGTGGGGACGTCGCCTTCGATGCCGCGAGCCTTTCGCTGCGCGGGCGCAACAGCCGGCGGCTTGGCGCCATCGTCCTCGGCGAGCGGCCGGTGCGGGTCTCGCCCGACGAGAACAATGCCCGGCTTCTCGCCGAAAGCGTCGCCAATCTCGGCATTGACCGGCTGCCCTGGACCAGCGCGCTGAAGCAATGGCGCGACCGCGTCACGTTTCTCCGCCATAGCGAGGGCGGCGAATGGCCCGACCTTTCCGATACGGCGCTTGCGGGGAGCGCCGGGCAATGGCTCGTGTCCGCGCTCGCTGGCAGGATCGCGCTTGCCGAATTGCCTGCTGACGAATTCGCCGCCGCGCTCGGCGAACTTTTGCCGTGGCCGCTGCTGCGGCGGCTCGATGCCGAAGCGCCGGTCTATTTCGAAGCGCCGACCGGCACGCGCGTGCCGATCGATTATGCGAGCGAAGGCGGACCCAAGATCGCGATCAGGGTGCAGGAATTATTCGGGCTCGACCGTCACCCCGCGATTGCCGGCGGCAAGGTGCCGCTCGCGATCGAATTGTTGTCGCCGGCGCATCGGCCGGTGCAGACCACGCGCGACTTGCCTGGATTTTGGCGCGGCAGCTACGCCGCCGTGCGCGCCGAGATGCGCGGGCGCTATCCCAAACATCCGTGGCCGGACGATCCGATCGCCGCCGCGCCGACGCGCCGGGCCAAGCCGCGGAAAGGATAAATCTTCCTGCCCCGCAAAGCGGGGATGATCTAAAGCGCCGACCTCGCAATTTTACCTATCCGCTTAGCGCTTCGCTTACCCTGCGCCGCCAAATACGGCGGCACAACGCGTCCGATCACCATTGCGTTTGCACGTCCTGTGATCAAATGCGGCGAACCAAGGCGGATCCCCCCATGCGCGCCATCATTACTGTCGCCATCGTTTCGCTTATCGCCTGCGCGTTCGTGCCGCGCTATGCCGCGCAAATGATGCCGGCGCCAAATGCAGCAACCAGTGCAGCAAGCGCGGTCGCGGTGGCGCACCCTGATACTGCGGCGGCTGCTTCGCGCTCGGTCGTCATCGCGCCAAGCCACGGCGGACATTTCCGCGTCACCGGGCGCGTCGACGGCCGCCGCATCGATTTCATGGTCGACACCGGCGCCTCGGTGATCGCGCTCAAGCCCGAGGACGCGGCGATCCTCGGCATCCGTCCTGCCGAGCGTGATTACAGCGCCATGGTACGGACCGCGAATGGCGCGATACGGGTGATGCCGGTCGAGCTCGACACGGTCGAGATCGAGGATCTTGAAGTGCACAACGTCGCCGCGGTGGTGCTGCCGGCCGGCGTTGCCAATGAAAACCTGCTCGGCCTGTCGTTCTTGAGGCGGCTGCGGCGGTTCGAATATGCCGACGGCAAGCTGGTTCTGGAACAATAGCGAGTAGCGAAGGAATCAGCTTCCCTACTCGCCATTCGCCATTCGCTTCTCACGCAACTATTCCCAGCGCCGATCGTTTAGGTTATGCCGTCCGGCCTAGCCCCCGATTCACCCGAGCTTCCATGTTTCCCAAGCCGAAGCCGTCGCTTAAGCCGAACACTTACGCCTATGAATCCGAACCGATGGTCAAGGCCACCGGCTTTCGCGAATATGACGCGCGCTGGTTGTTCGGCAGCGAGATCAATCTGATGGGCGTCGAGGCGCTCGGGCTCGGGCTCGGCGCGCTCATCCACGAGCTCGGCGTCGAGCCGCGCGTGGTCACCGGCCACGATTTCCGCTCCTATTCCGCCTCGATCAAAATGGCGCTGACCAACGGGCTCCTCGCGGCGGGTTGCAGGGTCTATGACATCGGACTCGCTTTGACGCCGATGGCCTATTTCGCCCAGTTCGATCTCGACGTGCCCTGCGTCGCCATGGTCACCGCCTCGCATAACGACAATGGCTGGACCGGCGTGAAGATGGGTGCCAACAGGCCGCTTACCTTCGGCCCCGACGAGATGACGCGATTGAAAGCGATCGTGCTCGACGGCAAGTTTAAATTCAAATCCGGTGGCGCTTACGAATTCGTCGAGAATTTTCCCGCCCGCTACCTTGCCGACCTCACCGACCGGCGGCCCAAGCTCAAGCGCCGCCTGAAAGTCGTGTGTGCTTGCGGCAACGGCACTGCCGGCGCATTCGCACCGCAAGCGCTAGAAAAAATCGGCTGCGAGGTGGTGCCGCTCGACTGCGAGCTCGACCATACCTTCCCGAAATACAATCCCAATACCGAAGATTTGAAAATGCTGCACGCGATGCGCGACGCCGTACTAGCGAGCAAGGCCGATGTCGCGCTCGGCTTTGACGGCGATGGCGATCGCTGCGGCGTGGTCGACAATGAAGGCGAAGAGATCTTCGCCGACAAGGTCGGCGTCATGCTGGCGCGCGATATGTCGGCGCAGCACAAGGGCGCGGTCTTCGTCGCCGACGTGAAATCGACCGGCCTGTTTGCGACCGATCCGGTGCTGCTCAAGAACGGCGCGCGCAGCGATTACTGGAAGACCGGTCACTCCTACATGAAGCGCCGGGTCAACGAGATCGGCGCGCTTGCCGGCTTCGAAAAGTCCGGCCATTTCTTTTTCAATAAGCCGCTCGGGCGCGGCTATGACGACGGCCTGATCTTCGCCTTTGCGATCTGCGACCTGCTCGACCGCAACCCGGACAAGAGCATGGCGGATCTGAAGAACGCGTTGCCGAAAACCTGGTCGTCGCCGACCATGTCGCCGCATTGCCCGGACGAGATCAAGTACCAGATAGTGGAAGACGTCGTGAAACAGTTCGAGCGCGAGGCGAAGAGCGGCGGCAAAGTTGCCGGTCAGCCGATCCGCGATCTCGTGACTGTCAATGGCGTGCGCGTCACCGTGGCGGACGGCACCTGGGGGCTGGTGCGCGCCTCCTCCAACAAGCCGGAGCTCGTCGTCGTGGTCGAGAGCCCGGTCTCGGAAGCGCGCATGCGCGAAATGTTCAAGGCCGTCGACGCCGTGCTGCGCCAGCACAAGGAAGTCGGCGAATATAACCAGACGATTTAGGAGTCGTCATCTGTCCCCTGACTTGTGCAGCCCCGCGAACGCCTGCAGCACGTCGATCGGGAACGGAAATACGATCAGCGACGAGCTTTCGCTGGCAATGTCGAACAGCGTGCCGAGATAACGCAGCTGCATCGCTTGCGGCACATCGGAGAGGATGCGCGCGGCTTCGACCAGTTTCTGCGCCGCCTGCTGCTCGCCCTCGGCATTGATGATCTTGGCGCGGCGTTCGCGCTCTGCCTCGGCCTGACGCGCAATGGCGCGGACCATGCTCTCGTCGAGATCGATGCGCTTGAGCTCCACGGTCGAGACTTTGATGCCCCACCCTTCGGTCTGCTTGTCGAGCACGTCCTGGATGTCGGCGTTGAGCTTGTCGCGCTCGCTCAACATCTGGTCGAGGTCGTGCTTGCCGAGCACCCAGCGCAATGTGGTCTGGGCGAGCTGGCTCGTCGCGGCGAGATAATTGCTGACCTCGATAATGGCGCGTTCGGCATCGACGACGCGGAAATAAAGGACGGCGCTGACCTTGACCGAGACGTTGTCGCGGGAAATCACGTCCTGCGGCGGCACTTCGTCGACCACCACGCGCAGATCGACCCGCACCATCTGCTGCAGGAACGGCACCAGCAGAAACAGACCCGGGCCTTTGGTACCGGTGTAGCGGCCGAGCGTGAACACGACCCCGCGCTCGTATTCGCGCAAAATTCGGATCGACGACCAGATGAAGGTCAGGCCCAAGAAGGCGATGACGACGGCGACTATCAACGGCATGGCGGTGCTCCCTGTTTCTGCGATCGGCGCACTTACGCCGGCCGAATGTCTTGGACGCGCAGGACGAGACCGTCGCGGCCGACGATCTTGACCCGGCTGCCGGCGGTCAGCGCAGCGTCCGAGCGCGCCAGCCAGATTTCACCCTTGACCCGCACCCGCCCCTCACCGTCCTGCCAGGACACCGTCTCGCCCTCGGCGCCGATCAGCGCCTCATGCCCGGTCACGACCGGCCGCCGGCGGCGCAA
>DASXJB010000240.1:0-19300 GCA_036497645.1 Xanthobacteraceae bacterium | reverse complement strand
ATATAAGCCGGCCGACTTGCTGCCGATTGCGCGCGTCTCCAACACCATCATCACGATTTCGGTGCCGGCGAGCCTGAACGTCAATTCGATTGCTCAATTGATGGCGCTCGCCCGCGCACAGCCGGGCAAGCTCAACTGGGCCGGCGTAACCGGCGCACTCGATTTCATTTTTGCCGGGTGGCTAAAGCGTGAAGGACTGGATATTGCGAAGATCGCCTACAAGAATCCGGTCGACGCCGCCAACGATTTGGCCGAGGGACGCGTGCAAGTTTATGAATCGGCGCTGGCAATTATCCGGCCGCAGCTGCAATCGGGCAAAGTCAAGCTCTTGTGCGTCACCAACACCGTGCGGGCGCCGACTGAGCCCGATTTGCCGACCGTGCAGGAAGCCGGCCAACCGGCGCTGACGATCGACGGCCTGGTCGGCCTGTTCGGCCCGAGCGGCATGCCGCTCGCGCTGCGGCAGCGCATTGCCGCCGACATTCAAACGGTCGCCGACGACACGATCAAACAACGGCTGGCGACGACGGGTCAGCTTCTCAATGTCGGCAGCCCGGACGAATTCGCCAAATCGATCGAGGAGCAGCGCGCTCAGGTCGCGGCATTCGCCAAGGAACTCGGCATCGCCGAGCTGCCGCAGGATTAGGGCAGGATGAGATTCGATTGAATCGTCATGCGCGCGCATAGCCGTTCCAAGAACGGCGCCGCTTCACTCGTCTATATCATCCAAACTCCGGTCCAGCGATGACGAACAGCCGGGTAGTATCCCCAAATACAGCGCGGCGATTTAAGCTCATCCGCAAGAACGGCCGTTGTATAGTGAAGCCGCGTTGCCGGAGCCGACGCGCCAAAATATCCCGCCCGTCGACCAGATCCAGAATTACCGGCCCGCTGATGCAGCCGAGCGCGGCATCCAAGAGGGCGGCGGCGGCGTCTTCGTTTGCGGCAACGATGGGTCCAATTTGGGTAGCCATCCGACCGGGGCGCGCGAGCACAAAGCTGGTATTGTCTTCGGTTACAAAGCCAAGTTTTGGCAGCCGAGTGAATAAGCTCTCGACGAGAAAGTTGCGTTGGGCGCCAAAGGCGGCGGCGTCAATTGCGGTAGCGGCGGGAATGTCGCGGGCGGTCATCGCACGAATGCCGCCGGGCGCAATGACGCGACGCTCGGTGACACCTTGCCAGCGGGCCAGAGAGAATATCCCCTCGAAACCAAGCGGACGGTAAACCGCTTCACCGGAGGGAGTCGCATCGAGCATCGCCAGCAGGCCTCGCTGGGCGACCTCGGCGCAGCACGCCTCCAAGATGCTCGTGCCGATCCGTTGACGGCGCCGCGATGCCGTCACCAGTACCATGCTAATCCAGGCGAAATCATCCGGATAGGGAAGGACTGCGCCAGTGGCAAGTGTTGCGCCGCGACTGCCCGGCAGTCCAAGTACCGTACCGTGTCGTAGGAACAAAGCCCAGTCTTCGATCGTCTGGTTCCAGCCGGCTTCGGCCGACAGCGCAACGCATTCAACAATACGGTCCTCGCCGAGCCGGCTGAATTGCCAAACATCAATAGACCCCATCGCGGACCTCGAAATGAGTCGGCTTGTTCAGACTCGGACGATCGTTCGCAACCCAGTCGGCAATCCAGTCGATCATCTGCGCGAGACTTACACATGGCCGACCAAAAAGGGCGGCGGCTTGAGATGCATCGGTGAGCAATGCCGTTGACGATTCCTTGCCAACGATCTGTGGTTTCTTGCACAGCCGCTCACCAAACACCTCGGCGAGCCATCGGACGGATATAGTCTCTGGTCCAGATACATTAACTGGAGTAGTCGGCGTGGTTGCGTGCCGCAACGAGCGAAGCGCTTGCGAGTTTGCGTCGCCTTGCCAAATTACGTTGACGTGGCCCATGTTGACGTCGATCGATTCTTCATCACGAACTTTTCTGGCAATGTCGAACAGCACGCCGTACCGCATATCAATGGCGTAGTTCAGGCGGAACAGACGGCCCGGTGTGGCGTGACGTTGCGAGAAATATTCGAAAATCCGTTCGCGTCCGACGCAAGAATTTGCGTATTCGCCAAGCGGCGCCAACGGAGTGCATTCGCTCGCGCCCCGGCTTGCGATCGCGACGAAAGGATAAACGGAGCCGGTCGAAAAGGCGACGATCCGCGAATCGCGAAAAAACTCTGCTACGATCGCCGGCACGTGAACATTCATCGCCCAGGTCATTGCCGGATCAGTCTGCGCACCAAATTTCCTGCCGGCCATGAATATGACGTTGCGGATTTGTGGCAATGCAGCCACTTCAGCGCGATTCAGGAGATCGCAAGCGATCGTTTCGATGCCGCAAGATTCGAGTCTTTTGCGCAAGCCGGCATCACTGAACCGTGCGACGCCGATGACGCGCTTATCGGGTGCGGCATTGCGCGCAAGACGCGCGAGCGTCGGTCCCATCTTGCCGCCGACGCCCAGCACCATGATGTCCCCATCGATTGCGGCAAGATCGGCGGCTAACGCCCGGCTCGGTCGGCTGAGAAAGCGATCCAACGCATCAGGATCATCGAACCGCGAGGGCAATGACTCGTCGTCAAGCCAGCTCACCATGTCGTCCTCAAAATTCTCAAAACCGCCACTCGCTCCATCGTATTCGATCTTCCTTCTCGCAGCTGCCACTTCTCTTCTTGCGTCCAGCGATGTCAATATGAGCGCTCTTGCAGGGAACGCTTGCAGGGAACGCTTGCAGGGAAGATGCGCGACTACGACGAGGATGCCCATGACCATTCGCATTGCCGCTATCGAGGTGAGCCACTGGCATGCGGTTTATGACGCCGCTTACCTCCGCCACCTCGTCGCCATGCCGGACGTGGAGCTTGTTGCAATCCAAGATTCTGACGCCGTTCTCGCCGCGAAACGAGCCGCCGAGGTGAGAAACCCGCCGATCTTCACGGACCATCGAAAGATGCTGGCGACGACCCGGCCTGATTTCGTCGTGGCGCTCGGGCGGCACCGGCAAATGGCCGGCATCGCGCACGATTTGCTCGATCAGGGCTATTCATTCCTGATGGAGAAGCCGATGGGCATCAATGCCGCGGAGGTAGAGGCGGTGGCCGCGAAAGCCACCCGGCTTAATGCATTCGTGGCTGTCCCGCTGGCCCAGCGATACGCGCCCTTCGCCAAACGCGCCCGGGAGCTACTCGCCGCGGGCCGTTTCGGCCCGCTGTCGCATATCTATGTTCGCATCAACCGGCCGGCGCCGCCGCGCTACCAAGCCTGGGATTGCGCTTGGATGCTCGATCCCGCCGAATCCGGCGGCGGCTGCCTGCGAAATCTCGGTGCGCACGGTCTGGACATGTTTCTCTATTTGACTGAGGAACCAGCGCAGGTGATTGGCGCCCAAGTGAGCCGACGGGCGCATGAGCGCCCGGTCGAGGACTACGCCTCGGTATTCCTTCGTTCCGCGAGCGGCATTCTTGGCACCGTCGAGGTCGGCAATGGCTTTCCTCGTGACGGTACCGATGGTGAGTGGAAGATCGCCGGCCGTGACGCAATCCTGACAATGAAGGACGGGGTGCTAAAGCTCGCAACTGCTGATGGCGACCAGATCCTTCCCGGCACTGACGTCACTGCGCCCTATTTCACCACGCTGCGCGATGCGCTGGACCACTGGCAGCGCGGCGCGCTGCCCCCAATCAGCGTGCACGATTGTGTGCGGGCCGTCCGTTTGATCGACCAAGCATACAAATGTGCTGCGGACTTCTGAGGGTGTGGATGTCGCGTCGTGTCATCCGTTTTGCGTCCGCTTTAATCTTCGGAAGAGCGGATATCGGTTTGCACGCTGATCGTCATCAGCCACTGGCCGTTGCGCCGCACCCAGACGCGGGCGGCGCGATAGGGCGGACGGGAATTGTCCGGAACCATCTGCGTTGCGATCATCGCCGCCGCATCGCCGTAAACCGAAAGGAGCACGGCCTGGAGTTCGCCGACCGATACCGGACCTCCGGCTTGTTTCTGCCGCTCGATCGCGGCGATGCGCGCCGCTTTGTCGATCGGAGCGTAGCCCGAGCGATAGAGCATAAATTCGTCGGCTACATGTTTCGACCATTCCTGGGCATCGTGGGCGATGCTCGCCTTCTCAATCGCCAGAAATGCATTGAGAACGTCTTGCTCGGCCGGCGAACGCACCCGATAGGGCACGGTCTGACAAGGATTGGTGCATTCGATCGCTTTGCCGTCATCCTGCGAAGACGCCGATGCAGCGAGCGCCGCGCCATCCGCGAGCACGACATTCTGTCGGGCTAGAGCGCGCCAAGCGCCTCTCTGCTTGGCCCAAATATCGAGAAAAAATGCCGTGTTGCCGTCCGCCGACTTGCGGTCGCCGGTGACCGTCGCAAGGAGGCCGTACATCGTCAATTTGGGATCGCCGGCCGGCGCCGTGGACAGGTCTTTCAGATCGGCAAGAAACTCGCGGCGCGAATAGGCCCTGCCGGCTTCATCGGTATAGCTGAATTGCAGCGACAGGAGCCGGCGCGCCATGGATCGGTCGGCGGTGCGCATGGCGTCGGCAAGCGCGCGATCGGCCGCCGCCACGAATTCCTCGGCTGACTGCGCGCGCGTTCGAATAATATGCGCGGTGACGAGGCTCGCGGCCAAAAGCGCCAGAGCGAGACGCCGCACAGCTCGTCGGCTGGCCAACTCCATGCCCCGACGCATCCCCCTACCCCACCAATTGCCGTTCCGGTCGCCGTCACCTCACACGGCACAATGGCACTTTCCGACGCTGCCGCTCAAGTCGCGTCTCGCCATCGCGACGCGCGGTCGCAGGCGCGAAAACCGATCATCTGCAATGATGTCAGTGGTGATGGTGATAGTGATGGTGGTAATGCGCGTGACGGCGTTTGCCAGAAGGTCCGCCGCGCATCGCCACCCGACACCCTTCACTGAGTTGCGACGACTTCGCCTTCATGCAAGCCGTGACCCTCGCGACGTCGGGAATAACATCCGAACAAAGCCGCATCGCGTCGGGCGTGCATGCCTGACGCGCGGCGTCGCTGCCCTGGGCGGCCGCGCCATCGAGACGGCAGAAAAGCACAACGGGCAACATAAGTGTACAGGCCAGGTGAACAATCCGCATGTGCTTCCTCAAGGTTTGGCGATTGTTGTTTGCGCGGCGAACGTCGATCGCGGCGCCACCTGCTCGCCGAAAGGTGGCGAAAGTACGATCGAGCGGCAACGCACCACGCCCGGTACCAAGCTGGCGTATTGTAGGACAAACAGGGCCCGGCCCGCGGTCGGCAATTCCTCCTTCCCGGCGTCCATCGCGGAGAAGAAGGTGGTTGAGCGGCGTGCGACGGATCCCCAGATCATGAGTAGCGTCTGATTGCGGCTTGGAAAGCGTGGAGAAACAGCATGACGAGAATAGTACGAAGCGCGGTCGCCGCGGCCCTGTTACTGGGCGGAACTTCGCTCGCGACGGCAAAAATCCGAGGGGCGGCCGGTGCGCATAGCAATCCTCTCCATCCTGGCATCAGTGAGACCGCGTCGCGTCCGACCGCAGCGAACCCGTACTATCGCTTGTCCGATCCGTACTACGGCTATTCCGATCCGTACCATGGCTTATTCGACTACTTTGCCGTGCCGCCTTACAGTCCGGGTTACACCTACGGCCACGTGAGAATGCCGTTGCGGTGACCCCACGGCCTTCGGGTTCGTGACCGATCCGCCGTCGAGCAAACAAGCTTGCGTTGATGAGAACACAGGTCGCCATCATCGGTGCCGGCCCGGCGGGGCTGTTGCTGGGTCAGCTCCTCCACAAACGCGGCATCGAGAACGTCATCCTGGAGCGGCAGACCGCCGACCATGTGCTTGGCCGCGTGCGCGCCGGCGTCATCGAACAGGTCACGATGGATCTGTTGGACGAGGCCGGCGTCGGCGCCCGGATGCATGCCGATGGTCTCATCCACGACGGCGTGCAGATCTGCGTCGACGGCGCGCGCCATCGCTTGTCATTCAAGGAGCTGACCGGCAAGACCGTGATGGTCTACGGTCAGACCGAAATCACCAAAGACCTCATGGACGGCCGCGCGAAAGCCGGTGCTCCGACCGTCTATTCGGCGCAGGATGTGGCTTTGCACGACATTTCCGGCGAGCGGCCGCGCGTGACTTACCGCACCGGCGGCAACGTCCATGAGATCGCGTGCGACTTCATCGCCGGCTGTGACGGCTTTCACGGCATCAGCCGTAAGAGCGCGCCGGCGCGCGCGATCAGCAGCTACGAGCGGATCTATCCGCTGGGGTGGCTCGGCATCCTGTCGGATACACCGCCGGTATCCGACGAACTGATTTACGTGCGCCATCCGCTCGGTTTCGCGCTGTGCTCGATGCGTTCGCCGACCCGCAGCCGTTACTACCTGCAATGCAGCCTGGCCGAAGACCTCGAGTCCTGGCCGGACGAGCGGTTTTGGGAAGAGCTCAAGCCGCGGCTCGACGACGAAGCGCGCGAGCGCCTGGTGACCGGACCCTCGATCGAAAAAAGCATTGCGCCGCTGCGCAGCTTCGTGGCCGAACCGCTGCGTTTCGGCCGTTTGTTTCTCGCCGGCGACGCGGCCCACATCGTGCCGCCGACCGGTGCCAAGGGACTTAATCTCGCGGCGAGCGACGTGCGCTATCTGTCGCGGGCGCTGATCGAACACTATGAGGACAAATCGGACGCCGGCCTCGACCATTATTCGGCGCGCGCGCTGGCGCGGGTATGGAAGGCGGAGCGTTTTTCTTGGTGGATGACCATGACGCTGCACCGGATATCCGACAATCCGTTCGATCATCAGCTGCAGCTTGCCGAACTCGATTATTTGTTCAGATCCAAGGCCGCCGCCACGGCGTTCGCCGAAAATTATGTGGGCCTGCCGTATTAAAGCATGATCCCGAAAAGTGGATAACCGGTTTTCGGAAAAGATCATGCTCAAACAACAAGCCAAAGCGAAATACAGAATCAACCTAAAATCATTTTGCTTTAGCGCGATTGCTCATTCATCGAGGCCAATGAGCGATAGTTTGGACAGTGGCCGCTTTACTTCCCCCTGAAAGGGAACATTACCGGGCGACAGTTGGATGTCTGCTAAGGGCCACAAACAGACATGCCGCTGGATCGAGCGGCCGCCAATCATCGTCACTTTCGCAGCGGGGCGTAGAACGCTGTCGATCTCCACGATATCGTCGTCAAACAGACGTTGAACCTCGACCATCGTGCGCGGCGGATATGGCGGCTTGGCCCAGATTTCTGCTTGCGCCTTGTCCACCATGGGCGCGAACCTGCGCAAGTCGCTGACATAAACAGTCAGCCGCACGCAATCCTGCAGGCTCGCCCCCTCTGATTGCGCAATCAACCCGATGTTGAGCAATGCTTGACGAATGCGGGCCTGCGGATCTTGCACCAACCTGTTGGTCGCCGGATCAATGCCCTGCATTCCGGCTACAAAGATGAAGTCGCCGGCGCGCGCCCCCAGACTCCAGGTACCCTCTGCCTTTATCGCGCCGGGAGGATCAAGAGTTTTGACACCGTTCGGCGATGCAGCCTGTGCAAGGGCGAAGCTTAACGCCATAACTGTTGCCGTCACGCCCGCAAGAGCTAACCGCTGCAACATCGCATCCTCCTTCATTCGATAGAACGCAAAATACGCGACTGGCGTTTGATCGATCGCGGCAGCCGTTGCGTCAATTCGCTTTCGTGCCGGCGAAGTTCACCACCTTGGCCCACTTTTCGGTTTCGGCGGCGATGAAGGCGGCGAACTCGCCGGCCGAGCCGCCGCCGGGGCCGACGCCCAATTCGGCTAGCCGCTTTTTGATTTCGGGATCGCGTAGCGCGTCGTTGATCTCTCTGTTGAGGAGATCGACGACGGCAGCCGGCGTATTCTTCGGCGCCGCGATCCCATACCAACCGACAGCTTCGAAACTTGGCAGAAACTCAGCCATTACCGGCACGTCAGGCAAGACCTCCTGCCGCGCCGCCGTGGTCACGGCGAGCGCCCGCAATCTGCCGCTCTTGATATGACCAAGCGAGGCCGGCACCACGCCGAACATGATCTGCATCTGACCGCTGAGCAAATCCGGGATCGCCGGCGATTCGCCTTGATAGGTCACGCTCACGACCTCGACGCCGGCCATCATCTTGAAAAGCTCGCCGGCGACGTCGAGCGGAGTCCCCTTGCCGGCGGTCGCCATGTTGATCTTGCCGGGATTGGCTTTGGCGTAAGCGATCAATTCGGGGACCGTTTTTGCCGGCAGCGACGGAGTAGCGACCAACACCAGCGGGATACGGCCGATCAGCGCAACCGGAGCGGCGTCGCGAATGAAATTGTAATTCAGGTTGGGGTAAAGCGACGCATTGATGGCGTTAGCCGACATGGCGACGAGCAGCGTGTGGCCATCGGGCGCCGCCCGCACGACGAATTCGGTGCCGATATTGGCGCTGGCGCCCGGCCGGTTTTCGATCACAAACGGCTGTGCCAGGTGTTCTGAAAGCCACTGGCCGAGCAAGCGCGCCACGATATCGGGCGAGCCTCCGGCCGGAACGGTAACCACGACATGCACCGGCCGGGTGGGATAGTTCTGCGCGGCGGCCACGTGCGATACCAGCGGCAGTGCGGCTGCGCCGATGGCATATCGCCAAATCTGCCGCCGCGACATGATCATCAGTAGGCCTCGATTGTTGTGTTGTCCGCGTGTTCAAGCCCCGACGCGCCGGTGCATCATGCCAAGGAGCCCGCGCGGGAAAAACAGCACGACAAGAATGAAGATCACGCCAACAAACGACATCCAGTTCACCGTCATCGACGAGATGTAGTCCTGCAGCATAACAAACACCGCCGCGCCAAGGAGCGGTCCCCAGAAGGTGCGCATCCCCCCGATAACAGTCATGACCACGAAATAGCCCGACAAGGAATAATGCAGGGTCAGCGGGTCGGCGAAATTATTGAGCAGCGCATAGAGCGTGCCGGCAAGCGCGGTGAAGAAACAGGAGATCGAAAACGACAGCCAGATGTGGCGCTCGACCGGAATGCCGAGGAATAGGGCCCGCCGCTCGTTCTCGCGGATCGCCAAGAGCGTGCGGCCAAATGGCGAGCGCAACAGAAAGCCCATCAAACCCACCGCGACGGCGAAGATCGCCAGCAGGAAGTAGTAGAAGGTCATGCCGCCTTCGGTGATGTCCAGTACGAACGGCGGAATTCCGATCGCCTCGCGATGGAAATCGCGCAAGCCGTCGAACCCGCCGGTGACGCTGTTCCAGCTATAAGCGAGGTAGTACCAGAGTTGGCCAAACGCGATAGTGCACATCGCGAAATAGACGCCGCGGCGCCGCACGATCAACAATCCGAACAAAGTGCCGGCCAGTCCGCCGAGCAGCGTGCCGGCGGCCATCGCGGTCGGCGTCGAGTGCACCAAATAGCGCAATGTCAGTCCGGCGCCGTAGGCGCCCAGGCCGAAATAGGCCGCATGCCCGAAGCTCAGCACACCGGTGAAGCCGAGCAGCATATTGAGCCCCGTGGCGGCGAGACCGAACACCAACACGCGCCCGGCAAGCGCGGTATAACCGCCAAGAAGCGGCAACCACAGCGGCACTGTCAGTAGCGCCGCCCATATCGCGATCAGCATGACGGTCTTGCGGCTGACGCTGCGATCCTCGCCCGCGGCGACGACGGCCGTGCTCATGACATCATGCCTTCCTCGCCGATCAGCCCGCGCGGGCGTAACAACAGCACCGCCATCATGATCGCGTAGATAACTGCCTCGCTCGCGGCCGGATAAAAGGCGGTGGTCAAAGCGGCCGCCATCCCAATCAACAATCCGCCAAACAAGGTGCCGATCAGGCTGCCGACGCCGCCGACAATGATGGCGATGAAGCTCGGCATCAGAAGCTCGTCGCCCATGTTCGGATTAAGCCCGATCTGACCGGCGGCAAGAACGCCGCTCAAGCCGGCCAACAGGCAGCCGACGGCGAAATTGAGCGTCCGCAAATGCCGCACGTTGACGCCCAGCGTCGCCACCGTTTCCAGGTCGAAGGTGCCGGCGCGGATGCGAAGCCCGACGCGGGAATAGCGCAGGAAGGCGAACAGGCCAACCACCGTCACGATGACGATCGCCACCATGAACACGCGGTACCAGGTGATGAAGAATAAGGTCGAGGTGATTGGTTGCGCCAAAACGGCCGGCAATCCCATCGGCAAACCGTTCGGCCCCCAGATATATCGCGCGCCGTCTTGCAGCACGAAAGCGAGGCCGAAAGTCAGAAGCAGGCTGTAGACTGGATCACGATTGTAAATTCGCCGGATCATCAGCCGCTCGACGACCACGCCGATGAGCGCGGTGAGCAGCGGCGAGATCAAGAGTGCGCCCCAATAGCCCAGCACCGGCGACAGCGTGAAGGCGAGATAACCGCCGAGTGCCAGGAAATTGCCGTGGGCGAAATTGATGACGTTGCTCAGATTGAGGATGAGCGAAAGCCCGAGCGCCATCAGCACGTAGAAGGCGCCGATGATCAGGCCGTTGGTGACGTTAAACAAAATAACCTGCGCCATCCGCCCCCCTTTGCGCCCCTTCACGCCCTTTCGTCACGCGTGATCGCAATTCGGCGAAGCAACCCGGAAAATGCTTCGCCGCTTCGGCCTCCGCGTTAGAACACGATCGGTTTGCCGCGCGTGCGAAAGATCACGTGGGCTGCACCATCTTGCAGCCGGTCTCAGCCACCGAACCAGCCGCCTCTTCACCCGATACCAAAGTCGCGACCGTGAACACATCGTCGGCGCCGGACTTCGGCGGATGGGCGTTGCCGACGAAGATGTTCGGCATCAATTCGTGATCGCCGGCGCGATAACGTATGCGGCCTGATTGCAGAGCCACGTCCGGCGGTAACTCCAGATCTTCCAGCGCCACCGCGAGCTTCGGACCATCGAGCGATTTTGCCTTGTCCGCGGCAAGGCGGACCGAGTGCATCGATACGTAACCGAACCAATCGCGCGCCGTCGGCGTCTTGTTCACGGCAGCGCGGTATTCGGCGACGAATTTCACGACTTCGGGCACGTCGGGCTGATTCCACCACCACTCCATGTCCCACCAGCCGGTCTGGGCCTCCGGCGGGCAGCCTTTGACGCTTTCCAGCTCAAACAGCCCGCCGCCGAGCGCCATCTCCTTCTGCATTCCGAACTGGGTGAACTGCTTCATGCAATTGATCTGCGTCAGGCCGCCCATATTGTTGAGCAGCACATTGGGTTTGTAGGCCTTGGCCTTGATCAGCGTGCCCGAGAAATCGGTGTTGTTGATCGGCAGCATATCGCCGTCATAGGTGCCGCCCGCTTTGGTCAGCGCCTTGACGAAAGCTTCCTGCAAGGTGTGGCCATAGGCATAATCGGGCGTGATGAAGAACCATTTCTTGCCGAACCGCTTGACCAGTTCGGGCGTCACTGCATTGGCCTCCATGGACGTCGTGTTGCAAACGCGGAACACATTCCATTTGCAATTGGTGCCGGTGATCGGATCGGTGTGGCCGCCCGGCACGATGTGAAACACCTTCTTCTCGTTGGTCACCTGCGACATTGCATAAGCAATACCTGAGTTCACGTCGCCGAGGATCACATTGACATTGTCGCGGTCGATCAATTTGCGCGTCTTCTGCACACCGGTGCCGACGTCATTGGCTGAGTCCTCGATGAGAAGCTGAACCGGACGGCCGAGGATGCCGCCCTTTTTGTTGATTTCGGCTTCGGCGTATTTGGCGCCGTCCACCTCGCTTTGCGCCAAGGCCGCGAGGACGCCAGTGAGCGGGTTGACCATGCCGATCTTAACCGGTTCGTCGCCGCGCGCGGTGAGGATGAACGGCGCGCCAATGACTTGACTGGCGCCGAGCGCAAGACCTGTCTGGATGAACGTGCGACGGTGTACCGGCTTTAAGATCTTCGGCATGTTCAAGCTCTCCCCTGGTCACACTTTAGTTGGTGTCACACTTTGTTGGTTTTGTCTCGCTAGGCCGCCGTGGAAAGATAGCAGCATTCACGGCGCGCCGCGGCCGGCTCCAACTCGGAAAGGCGCGGCTTTGAGCGAATATCTTCCACCTCGCTTATCGCCGGGTCAAGAACAGGCCCCCGACGGAAATTCCGTGTGCATCTGCTGCGCGAGTGGTGTCGGTTCAAGCGGGATAACTGCGTATGAATGCGCAGCGCGGTGCTACGCCGTCCGCTCGTCCACACGCGCCGCACTTTGCTGCCCCGCCTTGTTCCGCGCCTTGTTCCGCGCCTTGGCCTGTTCGGCGAGGAAGCGCGACAGCCGGCTGCGCACTGCGTCAGCTTCGTTCGCGGTCCATGTCCGAAAGCCCTCGCCGGTTTTCATGCCAAGCTTGCCGGCCTTGACCTTTTCGCGCAGGAACGGATGCGGCCCTGCCGTGCGGTCGAGGTCGCTATAAAGCACCTCGGCGATGTCGAGGGCGAGGTCCAGGCCGACCAGGTCGGACTGCTCCATGGGACCGAGCACGGCGGTCCGCGCTCCGAATCCTTCGCGCACGACGGTGTCGATCGTATCGGCATCGCAGACACCCGCCGCGACCAGCGCGATGGCTTCGCGTTTCATCGCATGCTGAAGGCGATTGCCGACAAATCCCGAAATGTCGCGGCGGACATGCACCGGCACTTTTCCGGCTCGGCGCAGCAGTTGCATAGTTCGCTCCACGACATCACTGCCGGTCTTTTCGTTTTGAATGACTTCGACCAGCGGCACCAGATGCGGCGGATTCCAGAAATGCGTGCCGACCATCCGTTCGCGATGGGTGAGATGCCGACCGATCTCGGTGGACGGAATTGCCGAACTGTTGCTGGCGAGTATGGTTGTCGGCGCTACCAGTTTTTCGATCGCGGCGAATATTTGCTGTTTGAGGGGCAGCTTCTCCGGCGCGGCCTCAAAAACCCAGTCGGCGCTGCGCATCGCGGACTCAAGCGAGTCGTGCGCTGCAATTCGCTCCAGCAGCCGCGGATCGTCCCCGAGCAATTCGACGATCGCGCGCAGGCGTTGCGGCAGCGAGTTGCGGACATCGGGAAAAGGTTCAAACACTTTGACGTGATGACCGGCCGCAGCGAACAAATAAGCGATGCCGTGGCCCATCAGGCCGCCACCGACTACGCCAATTTTTTGTTCTGTGTGTTTGTCCATTTTTTCCTCGAGCAAATAAACCGTCGGAACTGCACTGACGCTCAAACGTTGAATGAGCAGCGTTCAGGTGACCCAACCCGCAGAGGAGGAGAAGGTCATGCCCGCCCTGCTGTGGGTCGCATTCTGGTCGTCGCTGATGGCGACCGCCGCCTGCTTCGGTGAGATGTCACGCGCCGTTTCGCCTGACAAGCGTGAGGGCGGCGGCTCGTCGGACACGTAGTCATTTCCACTGAATTCCGACTTTGCGAAAGAGGTACGGCTGCGGCCATGCGACCGTCGGCATGGTTGCCGTGGTGCTAAACGGCATCCTTGTGGCCTGTCAAAGCAAGGCGGAGCAGGCGCTGGCACCGTTGGCTTTTCGCCGGCCATTTCGGCATTTTGCTTGACATTTTTCTTGGCCATGTTGCGAACCGCGCATCCCGCCGGTATGTATACGCGCGCTTTGGCGCCGGTCCGGTAACGACATGCGGGCCGGCGCATTTGCATCGGATGAATGAAGGTCCGGCGCGCAGTCCGATTCCATAGTTCGACACCACGACCGTATCGACCCCAATGGCTCGCCTCGTGATGAAATTCGGCGGAACTTCGGTCGCCGATCTCGACCGCATCCGCAACGTCGCGCGCCACGTTAAGCGCGAGGTCGACGCCGGCAATGAGGTGGCCGTCGTGGTATCGGCAATGTCCGGCACCACCGATCAGCTCATTACGTGGTGCGAGGAGGCACTTCAGCAGCGGCGCATTTTTGATGCCCGCGAATATGATGTGGTTGTCGCCACCGGCGAGCAGATCACCGCCGGACTGCTCGCGATCGTGCTCCAGGACCTCGACATCAATGCGCGCTCCTGGCAGGGCTGGCAGCTGCCGATCGCAACGACCGAGGTGCACGGCTCGGCGCGCATACTCGACATCAATGCCGAGGCATTGGTCCGGCGTTTCACGGAACGCAAGGAAGTCGCCGTCATTACCGGCTTTCAAGGCATCCACCGCGACAGCGGCCGCATCACCACGCTCGGGCGCGGCGGCTCGGACACTTCGGCCGTGGCGATTGCGGCGGCGATCCGCGCCGATCGCTGCGACATCTATACCGACGTCGATGGCGTCTATACGACCGATCCGCGCGTCGTGCCGCGCGCGCGGCGGCTCGAACGTGTCGCCTTCGAAGAAATGCTGGAGCTCGCCTCGCTCGGCGCCAAGGTCCTGCAGGTGCGTTCGGTCGAACTTGGGATGGTGCACAATGTGCGCATCTTCGTGCGCTCGAGCTTCGATCCGCCGGAAAAAATCAATCCGCACGACAACCCGCCCGGAACACTGATCTGCGACGAGGGGGAGATCATGGAGCAACACACCGTCACCGGCATCGCCTTCTCGCGCGACGAGGCGCAAATCTCCGTCCGCGAAGTTCTAGACAAGCCGGGAGTCGCGGCCGCGCTTTTCGGACCGCTCGCCGAGGCCAATGTCAATGTCGACATGATCGTTCAGAATGTCTCGGGCGACGGCAAGACAACCGACATCACCTTCACGGTGCCGGCCTCGGATTATCAGCGATCGCTGGATGTGATCGCCAAAGCCAAGCGTGCGATCGGTTACGCCCGGCTCGACAGCGCCACCGATGTCGCCAAGATTTCGGTGATCGGCATCGGCATGCGCAGCCATGCCGGCGTGGCGGCGCAGGCGTTCAAGGCTTTGGCCGAGCGGTCCATCAATATTCGCGCTATCACCACCTCCGAGATAAAATTTTCGCTTTTGATTGACGCCGCCTTCACCGAACTCGCAGTGCGCACGCTGCATTCGCTGTATGGACTCGATAAAGCGGCCTGATCCGCCGCGTTTGCGTTGCGGCGCACAATAGCCTGATCCGTCATACCGCCGTCTTTGGCTTGCGGTTTGCATGCCGCATTCGATATAGGCTTTAGGACATTCGCTTTCGGACCTGATCTGGGCGAATTCCTCTTTGACGACGACCGGCGCGTCACGGGCTCCGCTCCGGTCATAGCCCGGCCCGAGGGACCTCACGCCATGCGTGGCGCGCTTGGTGGTCCGCGCGTGCTGTTGCGTCGGCTTCGCGAAGTCATGGCGGAGCCGGTCAGCGCGCAGGAGCGCCTTGACAAGATCGTGGTGCTGATCGCCGCCAACATGGTTGCGGAGGTCTGCTCCGTCTATGTGCTGCGCGTCGATTCCACCCTCGAACTCTATGCAACCGAGGGCCTCAATCGCGACGCCGTGCACCGCACGGTCATGCGCTCCGACGAGGGGCTGGTCGGCTTGGTGGCCAGTCAAGCGAGCGCGATCAACCTGTCGAATGCACAGGCGCATCCGGCGTTCTCGTACCGGCCGGAAACGGGTGAGGAGATTTATCACTCGTTCCTCGGCGTGCCGATCCTGCGCGCTGGCAACATATTAGGCGTGCTGGTGGTGCAGAACCGGGCGCGCCGCACCTATTCGGAAGAAGAAGTCGAGGCGCTGCAAACGACCGCGATGGTGCTGGCCGAGATGATCGCCTCGGGCGAACTCTCGGCCCTGGCACTGCCGGGCGCCGAGCCCGCCGCGCGCCGTTCCGTTCATGTCAAGGGTTCGGCGCTGAGCGAAGGGATTGCGCTGGGGCACGTCGTGTTGCACGAGCCGCGCGTCGTGGTGACCAATTTCATCGCCGACGACGTGCAGAAGGAACTCGCGCATCTCAACTCGGCGGTGGAAAGCCTGCGCACCAGCCTCGACGAAATGCTCGAACACGGCGACGTGGTCGAGGGCGGCGAGCATCGCGACGTCTTGGAAGCGTACCGCATGTTCGCCTATGACCGGGGCTGGGTGCACAAGCTCGAAGAAGCGGTGATGACCGGACTTACCGCCGAGGCCGCGGTGGAGCGTGTCCAATCCGATACCCGGGCGCGGATGCTGCGGCAGACCGATCCGTTCCTGCGCGAGCGATTGCACGACCTCGACGACCTTGCCAATCGCCTGATGCGCCAGCTCACCGGCCGCGACCACGCGCCCTCGCGCGAGAGTCTTCCGGAAAATGCCATTCTCGTGGCCCGTTCGATGGGCCCAGCGGCGCTTCTCGACTACGACCGCAAGCGCTTGCGCGGCCTCGTGCTCGAAGAGGGCGGCCCGCATTCGCACGTCACTATCGTGGCGCGGGCGCTTGGTATTCCGGCCGTCGGCAACATCGAAAATGCGACCGGCATCGCCGATCCCGGCGATGCGATCATCGTCGACGGGTCGGCCGGCGATCTACACTTCCGTCCGCTTCCCGACATGGAAGCGGCCTATGCCGAGCGGGTCCGCCTGCGCGCCCGCCGGCAGCAACAATATGCGGCGCTGCGCGACAAGCCCTGCATCACCACGGACGGCCAGGAAATCGTGCTTCTGCTCAATGCCGGCTTGAGTGTCGACCTGCCGCATATCGCCGACACCGGCGCGGGCGGCATCGGCTTGTTCCGCACCGAGTTGCAGTTCATGGTTGCGCCGAGCTTCCCGCGCACCAGCGAGCAATATGCGCTCTATCGCGCGGTGCTGGATGCCGCCGGCAGCAAACCGGTGACTTTCCGGACCCTCGATATCGGCGGGGACAAGTTGCTGCCCTATATGCGCAACGTTGAGGAGGAAAACCCCGCGCTGGGCTGGCGCGCCATCCGGCTCGGCCTCGACCGCCCCGGCTTGCTGCGCACGCAATTGCGGGCGCTGCTTCGCGCCGGCAGTGGGCGCGCGCTCAATATCATGTTTCCGATGATTTCCACGGTGCAGGAATTCGATCAAGCCAAGGAGCTTGTCGAGCGTGAACTGACGCACCTTCGGCGCCACGGCCATAAATTGCCCGACCAAGTCGAGATCGGCAGCATGGTGGAGGTGCCGTCGCTGCTCTATCAACTCGACGAATTGCTCGAGCGGGTTGACTTTCTCTCCGTCGGCTCGAACGATCTGGTGCAATTCCTTTACGCGATCGATCGCGGCAATCCACGGGTGTCGGGCCGCTTCGATGCGATCTCGGCGCCGATCCTGCGTGCACTTAAAGACATTGCCGATAAAGCGCGCGCACACGGCAAGCCGGCGACGGTATGCGGGGAACTCGCCTCGCAGCCGCTCGGCGCATTGGCGCTCGTCGCCATCGGCTATCGATCGCTGTCGCTCACCGCCTCTGCGGTCGGACCGGTCAAGGCGATGCTGCTCGACGTCGACTGCCGCAAGGCCGCCGCGTTCCTTTGCCCATTAATGGACAAATCCCCGGGCGGCATGCCGATTCGCGCGCAACTTGAAAAGTTCGCCGCTGAAAGCGGCCTGCAAGTCTAACTTTCGGCAAGTCTAACCTTCGGCGCGGCGCAAGATGTTACCCGATCAAAAACTCGATGCCCTGGTGACGCGGCATTCCGCATTGGAGCGCGATCTGTCCGCGGCTTTGCCGGCCGAAACCTATGTAAAGCTATCGCGGGAATTTGCCGAGCTCGCTCCCGTGGTCGACGCGGTCAGATCATATCGCGCCGCGCAACGCGAATTGGACGACCTGACCGGGCTGATCGCCGATCCGACGACCGATCCGGAAATGCGCGCGATCGCGGAGTCGGAAAAGCCGCAAGTCGAAGCGCGCCGCACCGCGCTCGAACAAGAATTGCGGCTCGCGCTGTTGCCTAAGGATGCAATGGATGAGCGCAATGTCATCCTCGAAATCCGCGCCGGGACGGGCGGCGACGAGGCCGCTTTGTTCGCCGGCAATCTGTTCCGGATGTACGAGCGCTATGCCGCCAATCAGGGCTGGAAAGTCGAGATCGTGGCTGCCAGCGAAGGCTCGATGGGCGGCTATAAGGAAATCATCGCCGAGATCCGTGGCCGCGGCGCCTTCGCGCGGCTGAAATACGAGTCCGGCGTACATCGTGTGCAGCGCGTCCCCGACACCGAAGGCTCGGGCCGCATCCACACTTCGACCGCGACGGTTGCGGTCCTGCCGGAGGCGCAAGACCTCGACGTCGCCATCAACGATACCGATCTCAAGATCGACACGCTGCGTTCGAGCGGCGCCGGCGGCCAGCATGTCAACAAGACCGAATCGGCGGTGCGGGTGACGCATATTCCTTCGGGAATTGTCGTCATGATGCAGGAAGACCGATCGCAGCACCGTAACCGCGCCAAGGCGCTCGCCGTGCTGCGGACGCGGCTCTACGATTTCGAGCGACAGAAGCAGGATGCGGCGCGCGCCGCCGAGCGGCGGGGCCAGGTCGGAACCGGGGATCGCTCGGAGCGCATCCGCACCTACAACTATCCGCAAGGGCGGGTTTCCGATCATCGGATCAATCTGACGCTTTACAAATTGCCGCAGATTCTTGAGGGCGAAGCGCTTGGTGAAATCATCGACGCTTTGGTTGCGGAAAATCAGGCGGCGCAGCTTGCGGCGCAAGACGCGTGAGAAGTTCCGTGAGAAGTCGCGTGAGGACACGCTTGAGAATGCGACAAGCCGCTACTCCCGCCGCAGTCGAAGGCGGTACCGTTGCCGATTGCCGGCGCGCCTGGGCGGCCGAATTTCGCGCCCGCGGCATCGATTCGCCGGAACTCGATGCGCGTGTACTGATCGGCCATGCGCTGGGCTTGGATCATGCCGCGCTGGCCGCGCGCGCCGAACAGCCGCTCTCGGCCGAACAACAAAGCGCAATCGCCGCGCTGGCGCGGCGGCGGCTCGCGCACGAGCCGGTGGCGCGGATTATCGGAACGAAGGAATTCTGGTCGCTGCCGCTGCGCGTGACCAGCGCGACGCTGGTGCCGCGGCCGGAGACCGAAACTATCGTGACCGCCGCGCTGCGCGCGCTCGACAGACGGGGGCCGCGTTCGCAGGCCTGGCGCATCGCCGATATCGGCACGGGCTCTGGCGCAATTGTGCTGGCGCTGCTCCGCGAACTGCCGAACGCCTTCGCGGTCGGCACCGACATCAGCGCGGCTGCGCTCGCGGTCGCCCGCGACAATGCGCGCCGTCTCGACGTGAGCCGCGCCGCCTATGTCGTTTGCGACATGGCGTCCGCGCTGAGCGGTCCCTTTGACCTCATGGTCTCAAATCCGCCTTATATCGCCACTGGAGATCTCTATCGGCTTGCGCCCGAGGTGCGGCTGTTCGACCCGCGCGTCGCGCTCGACGGCGGCA
>DASXJB010000239.1:0-3004 GCA_036497645.1 Xanthobacteraceae bacterium | reverse complement strand
CTATCCATCGCGTCATAGAGCGCGCGGCCCGAGGCCTGGCCGAGCTCGTCGTAAACCACAAACGAGGGATTGAGCCCCATTTTGGTTTTGGCTTCCGCGGTCAGCGCGGCATAGATCGAGCCGTTCTGCAGATCCTCGATCTCTTTGCGAAAGCGGATGACGTTGGTGCGCCGGGCCAGGCCCTCGTGATGCGCGAGCAGCGCCATCATTTCGTTGAAAATCTTGCCGGCCTGGAATCGATCGTTGGCGCAGCTGTAGATCTCGCCGCGGGGCTCGGCCTCGGGTCCGCTCAAGTGACACAGCGCCAGCGCGGCGGCGAGCTGCGTCTTGCCGTTTTTGCGGCCCATCGACATGATCGCGGTGCGCACCGGCCGGCCGCCGTTTTTGTCCTCGTAATAAATCGCCTCGATAAAGCGGCGCTGCCACGGTCGCAATTTTAGCTTAGTAAAAGCGCCGGCGCCCTGGGTGACGGTGAGATCTTCGCAGAACGCAATCACGCGCGCCGCGCGGGTTTTTAGTTCCGGCCCCGACCAGGCATTTGACTCAAGCGTCACCGTCTCGAGGTCGCCGCGCGACTTGAGCGATCTGCCACCGATGCCGCGTAGGCCCATTACAATTGCTCGCCGTGCTGCAGGATGATTTCCTGCACGCCCTTGCGCACCATCGCCGCGCCGGTTTTGACTTTTGCCGCGCCGCGCCGAACCAGCGCACCGCCGTGGCCGTAGTGCAGCCGATCGGCCCGCTCGAAATTCGGCGGCTCGCCGCCGGCGGTCCATTTGATCGCGCGCAGCACGTCGGCCTGGTAGTCGGGATCGGTATCGGCGGCGCCGTGCGTCTGCGGCCGGTAGATGTTGAGAATGCGGCCGGCAAAATCGGCGGCCGGCGCCAGCTGCTTGCACCCTAATCCCGAGACGCAGCCGCCATAGGTGACTTGGCCATAGCCGACATTGGCGCCGAGATCGAAACCACCGCAGTGCTTGGACATTTGCATGCCGGCAATGGTGTCGATGTGGCGCGTGCTGTCATGGGCAACGACGGTCGCTTTGTTCATGCCGCACGAATAGCCGATCACCACCACCTTGTCCTCGGCCGGCACCGCTTCGATGTCGCGGCCGGCGCGCCGCCATTCCGACTGATTGTAAACGGCGACGTGCGTGATGCCGGGAATGTTGTTGCGCGCCTGCTCGACAATCTGATCGATGCCGACCGAACTGCGCTGGCCGCCGAGGCCGTAGAACGCAAACAGCCGCGTGCCGGCGTTCGCTGGCGCGCAGCCCAGCAACAACACCGCGATGATGATTGTGCTGCGCATTAAAACCAGTCGATCAAACAAACGCCCTGCCCGCCATTGTAATTGCCGCCATCTGAGCTGGCGCCGCCACCGTACAAATGGCCGGCCGAGTTTGCCGCTTGCGCCGATAACGGATTGCTGCCGCTCAAGCCGAACACGCCCCATTGGCCGCTCGTGCCGACGGACACAGCCCACCCAAAGCAATTGCCGCCTTGAATGTTCACGTCGCCACCGATCGCGGTGCCGCCGAGACCCGCCGTCATATTGTAAACGCTGCCGCCGGTGCCGGCACTGACCCTGCCGGCGCCGCCATTCGCCGTCAGCGTGGCGATGGCCTGCGTCCCCGACGACAGGGTCGTTGCCCCGCCATCAAATGGGCCCAAAGGATTGCCGCCGGCGCCAACAACCAGCGTCAACGTGAGGCCGGTAGTTAATCCGCTGAGAAATTTCTCGAGATAGCCGCCGCCGGCGCCGCATGATCCAGCGCCGTGCGCCGAGCCACCGCCGCCGGACAGTCTGACTTTGGCGCTGCTTGATGGAATCGTGATCGTCTGCGATCCGACCGTCGCATAAATCGTGGTCGCCGCCGCCCCGACGCTGGCGACCGCAAAATAAGCGATCTCTTGCCAATGGCCGGCGCCGTCGCTGGCGTAACGGCCGAAACTTTTGGCGCCGATAGTGCGCGTCCCGCCGAGCAGTGTCAGCTGCGCCGAATTGACCAGCGTGATCGCGCCGCCACTCGGCACGAACGTGACGTCTTTGGTGACCAGCGGTGCGGTCGCGCCGAACGAGCTGATCGCGCCGGTGCCGGTAATAACGATCTTGTTGGTGTCGATGCTGTCGTCAGGCGGCGCAATCTCAACCGTCGTCGCCGCGGGAAACGTCGCCGCTGGCGCATCGCCGAGCGCGCACTGCCAAGGCACGATCGGCATGTCACCGGCTCACAAACAAATTGATCAGCCCGAGCAAAAACGCGACGATCGCCACCGCCGCAATCAGCACGACCCCGAGCTCGAGCGCCGGACTGAGCGCGATGCACTCACCCATCATCGCGGCGGAAATAAACGGTCCCAAAGGGCGGCGTCGTAAAACAGCCGGACCAGCACGAGGATGGCAACCAGCGCCAAGATCACGCCGAGGATCCGCTCGACCATCATCGGCACCATAATGCCGATCGCGCCCAGCACCCACAGGATCAAATAATAGGCCAGCGCAATGAACGCGAGGTAGATCAGCGCGCGAATGATGCGTTCAAATAGGCTCATGGCCATCGCTCCCGGCGCCCCGCTTGTAAGAGCGGCCGCGCCTCGTTAGGCTGTCGCGTTGGTGAAACTTCACTTGCCGGCCGCTTTACTGGTTTAGCGGCCGGTTTTTTCTTGAGCGGCCACGGCCGCGTCAGCAGCGCCCGCACGCCTCCACAAAATTCGCACGGCATCATCAATCCCAATCGCTCGGCGCGAACAGGATCGGCGGCGTGACATCACGCAACAACCACAGCGCCAAGACCGCAAGCGGCGGTCCGAGTAGCATTCCGAACAGCATTCCGAGCAAAAATACCCACATTTCAGCGCAGCCCCAGTGCCAGGCGCCGGCGCGCATAATTGGCGTCGGTCCATTTCCGCAACTCAAGTTCGATCGTCGCCTTGTGCTGCGTTATCGGTCGCAGCCGCGGCTCAGCGGCCGCCGACAGTGCCCTCCAACCTTTATCGGTCA
>DASXJB010000238.1:0-16074 GCA_036497645.1 Xanthobacteraceae bacterium | reverse complement strand
GGCACGCTGCACATGTCGCGGGATTTCATCCTGTCCGCCGTGATGGTTGCCTCGTGCGTTTCGTTTTTCTCGATCCCTCTATTCGGCCATATCTCCGATCTCATCGGCCGGAAGAAAATGTACCTCATCGGCGTCGTCCTCTGCGGGCTCTTTGCCTTCCTCTATTTCGGAATGCTGGATACCGCTGTTCCGTGGGTGGTGTTCCTCGCCATCGTATTGTCGCTTATTCCGCACGACATGATGTATGGCCCGCAGGCGGCGCTGATCGCGGAGGCGTTTACGCCGCGGCTCCGCTATAGCGGCTCGTCGCTCGGCTATCAGTTCGCCTCAGTGATTGCCGGCGGCCCGGCGCCGTTGATCGCGACCGCGCTGTATGCGAACTACCACAGCAGCTTTGCCATCGCCGTCTATCTCGCGATATGCGCTGTGATCAGCTATGTCTCGACCGCGTATATGCCGGACTATACCGGCAAGGATGTCGCTGCCGAATACGATGCCTGAGCTTCACGGCTGATTTGCGAGGACAGGGGCGGAGCGCACACAGACGCTCCACCCATTCATTGAGCGATTTGAATTTGAATGCTAGCGCATCATCGTTCAACAAGTTCGATGTCTTTCAGCCACTCCAAGCCGAAACGGCCTTGACCGAGAACGAGCCGCACGTGTCCAGCGTCCGGCATTGCATTGAGGTCCGCCTGCGGGGTGCCAATCGCATCGAGTGGAACGGAGAGCGATCATAGACTTCACGCGGTGCGCCAAGTTCCACGACGGCGCGCGAGGAAGGCCACGCACGCACTGCGACATAATATGTGCGCTTGGCTGGATCGCTATGGCGCGTCGTATGCTTGGCGACGACAGCCACGTCTCTGCTGATCAGCGGCGTGTCATATCCGTTCGCGATTCCGAACAGGCCAAGCAATAGAAAACTCATGCACAGACCAAAGCCGGCGCGGAACTGCAGTTTGAGGAGTTGCGGCATGCCGCGCGGAAACGACTCGCTGCCAAACATGGCGAAGCTGGCCAGAAACCAGAACACGATGCTGGCGAGCCCGCCGATATAGAGCGTGCGATCTTCGATCAGGAATGGATAGTGCTTGATCGTGACCAGGCCAACGGCGGGGCCGCCGAAAATTATAAGGAATTGACCGACCATTGAACCTATTTGCGGCAAGCGCGGTTTGGTCGGATCGAGCGCGAACGGGCTCCGTCCTCCGGGACGCCACCACACTTCCTGGACGTTGCTCATCGCATTTCTCCACCTACGGTCTTTGGAATTACAGGCTGCCTGTAAATGGAACATTGATGAAATGAAGCGGAATGCGCGGAGTTGCGGCGAGAAGTTTCTGGTTACGATTTGGTTTGTCTTTCATGCCGATCGCTATGCGATGACGAAATCGTTCGATTTCTAATCGCGTTGTCCCGACGGAACTTCGGCCTCGACTCAACGGTTGGGCTGGCGATGACCAGCGCTTGGCGCCTGATCAAGACGACAATCGAGAACTGGGTCGCCCACAAGGACGCGCGCCAAGGGGCGGCGGTTGCTTATTATTCGGTGTTTTCGGTCGGTCCGCTGATGGTGATCGCCATCGGCATTGCCGGGCTGGCATTCGGCGAAGAGGCGGCGCGCGGCGAAGTACAGGACCAGCTTTCGGGAATCGTCGGCCAACCCGCCGCGGCCGCGATCGACAGCATGCTGGCCAGCGCCAACAAACCGCAGCAGGGCTTGCTCGCAACCGCCATCGGTACCGCCGTGCTGCTGTTCTCCGCGCTCGGCGTCGTCGTTCAGCTCAAAGACGCATTCAATACGGTGTGGGAGGTCGACGAGAAAAAGATCAGCGGCGTCTGGCAATTCATTCGCACCTATCTCATTTCGCTGGCGGCGGTGATCGGGGTCGGTTTTCTGTTGCTGATTTCGCTATCGTTCACCACCGGATTGTCGGCGGCCGGACAGTATCTCGGCGCGGAGCTGCCGCAGACCGTGCTGCAGGTCGCGGGCTCGCTGATTTCCTTTGTCGCCATCACCGCGATGTTTGCGGTCATGTTCCGATTGCTGCCCGACACCGAGGTGGAATGGCGCGATGTTTGGCTCGGCGCCGCGATCACGGCCGCACTATTCGAGCTCGGCAAATTGCTGATCGGTATCTATGTCGGCAAGCTCGCGCTGGCTTCCACCTATGGTGCGGCCGCCTCGCTCGTCATTTTGTTGATCTGGGTTTATTACTCTTCGCAGATCGTGTTGTTGGGTGCCGAGTTTACGCATTGCTATGCGAGCCGGTATCGACGGCATGAGGCCGCGACCCCCGCGCCGCTTGATCGCGCCGCTTGATTGAACGACTGGCCGGTCTACCTCTCAATCCGATTGAATATTGGCGTTCTTGATCATCTTGCCCCACAGCGCGAGCTGAGCCTTGATGAAGTCGCCGAGCTCTTCCGGCGTCGAAGAGAAGCCTTCGAAGCCGACATTCTTGAATCGGGCTTGGACATCCGGACTATCGATGATCGGACGCAGCGCGCCGTTGAGCTTGGCTATGACTTCAGGCGGCGTGCCGGCCGGCGCGACTAGGCCGGCCCAGGTATCGAGATTGAAGCCTTTGATCCCGGCCTCGTCCATGGTGGGCAGGTCGGGAAACAGCGTGCTGCGCCGGATGCGCGACAGCGCAATGGACCGTACCGTACCGGCATTGACATGCGGCATGGCGGTCGTGAAATCGGCCAGCATCATCGATACGCGGCCGCCGATAATGTCCTCGAGCGCCGGCGGCGTGCTCTTATAGGGCACGTGCAGCATGCTGATCCCGGTGTCGTGTTTGATGGTCTCGAGCGCAACAATCCCGGCGGTGTTGCCGCTGGCAAAAGTCAGCTTGCCGGGATTTGCCCTCGCGTAGTCGATCATCTCCTGGACCGAATGGATCGGCAGTTTTGGATCGACGACGAGCATCAGGGTGAAGCTGCCGACCCGCGTGATCGGCACGAAATCCTTCACCGGGTCGTAGTTGACATCCTTATGCAGATAGGGATCGGCGGAGAGCGGCGAATTGGTCGCCATCAACAGCGTATAGCCGTCGGCGGGCTGGTGATGAACGTAAAGCGCAGCGAGCGCGCCGTCTGCGCCGGGACGATCCTCGACGATCACGGGTTGGCCTAAAGCCGGGCCGAGCTTGTCGGCGATAATCCGGCAGATCGTGTCGCTGGCGCTGCCCGGGCCGAATACAGCGACCAGCGTGACCGGGCGCGAAGGATAGTTGTCGGCGGCGTAAAGCGCGGCGCTGAAACAGACGGCCGTGGCGGCGGCGAGAACGAGAAGCAGTTTTCTCATGGCTCTATTTCCTCCTCCCGGTGTAGTCACCGCGCATGATTTTTTTATAAGGCCGCGCGGCCGCGCTCCTCAATTTGAGAATAGCAGATTGTCTCTATTCTGGGTGGGCATCATTGCCGCGGCTCCCTCGGTCGGTTTGCGTGGCTTCTAGCCAGCATTCCTGCGGTATCAAAAGGCCCGTTGCTCCGGCAATCGGGCCTTTTTCATTGTTGTCAGATCTGAATCGATCTTTCCATCAAGGCAGGGCGATCATTCCGCTCCAGAATTGCTGCGAACTCCCGACTTCGACGTCGTATTTGCGCGCAAAAGCGAGCATTCCCGCCTCGGCGATGCGAAACACCGTCATTCCCGCGGGGACGGTCGTTCCGTCGCTGCGCAGCATCGGCATGATGCTGACGGCGACAAGAAGACTCCCGCTCGCATCGATGCCGAAGGTGCGCAACTGCACGCCGCGTCCGTCGATGTGCTGAATTGGCTTCGGCTCGCCGCTGTTTTGATCGAGCGCGTAGACAACAAGGTTATCTTCGCCGCCTATGGAAACTTCCCTGCCGCCTTCTCGCGCCGGAAACGTCCGATTGGTCAGATAGGCGAATTTACCGTTGGCATGGACATGGATCGCCCCCGCGCCTTGGCTTGCCGGTGTCTTGGGATTGGACAAAGTCTCTTTAATGAAGATCGGGTCGCGAGACAGCCCGGTCGCCTCGTTCAACTCATAAACGTAAAGTTTGTTCTGACGCTCGATCGAGGCGAGAACCCACGGGTTGGTCGGATGAAAATCCAGATGCCGCGGGCCGAAGCCAAAGCCCTTGCCGGGCGCGATCGACGCTAAATTTTTCAACTTTCCATTATCGAAATCAAATGTCTTGATCGCGCCGGGATCCTCCGGTTTGCTCGCCGTGGAATTATTGCCACGCGTCACCAGGATGACGCAGCGATTCGACGGCGTCGCCAGGATCTGGTGCGCATAGATGCCGGTATCGAGGTCCGGTTGCTGGGCGACGCGCGCGCCGACGGTGCCGTCGCTGCCGATGCGATGCACGGTCAGCCCGCTCGGATCGTTGTAAGCCGTCAGCAAATAACCGCCGCTGCGATCGAGACTGGCATGGATGGGCCGGGACGGCAGCGCCGCCGGCTCGCCGTGCGGACCTAAATCGCCCGTTGCTGGATCGATGGCGAACGCACTCGCGAAATGTTTGTCGCCGGGAACGCCGGGACCGCCGTTGCTTGAAACCACGTAAAGGTGGCGCCGCGTCGGGTGCGGCCAGGCATATTGGATGTTGGCGGGAAGTGTAACGGCGCCGGATTCGTGCAATTGCGCACCGTCGACATCGACGTCAAAGACTTTCAGGAGCGGTCCGACGCTCGCGTAGAACATCGTTTTAAGATTGGTCGTGACCATTATGTCTGCCCGCGTTTGCGAATGATGCGATCGGCGCTGCCGGTGACAGGCATTCGCCTTGCCGATATGGCTCCGTACTCGGCACGCGGGTAAAAGATCAAATCTCGATCACCGCGTCCATGGTGACGCGCGCCGGGGCCAAAGCAGAGGCAAGAGCAGCAAGGTGTGTGCGATCGCAGAAGGCGGGAATAATGGTGCGCGCCCGTACCGTTCGCGCCAGCGCGAGCGTGTCGGACAGCCGCGGATGGACGTTCCAGCGCATGCGCTGCGCGCGCCCGTCCCGCGCCAATCGCTCGGCCGGCGTGTTCGGATTGATGTAGCCGGTGAACAGAATCGCGACATCAGGCGAGCGCTCGAATTCCGCCAATAGGCGCGCGGTCGCGCCCGACGTGCCGTCGGCCGAGGCGCCGAGCATCACGCCGCGGGCGCCATCGATTGGGCGCGTCACTTCGGCGAGCCGATGGATCTCTTCGGCAAGCCCCGGGCGCAGCGAAATGCTGGCGCCATCGCCAAGCTGCCGCAGCGCCTTTTGCATCGCATCGTCGATGAAAATATCGCGAAAACCGTGCCGCATCAGTTCGAGCGCAATTTCGGGTCCGCGGCCATTGGCTGGCACCGGCAACAACAGCGGACCTTTGCCGAGATGTGCAGCAAGCTCGCTCCAGCATGCCGTCAGTGCGCGGTCATAATCGCCGTAGGAGCAGTCGATCAGTGCGGTGGCGGCTTCATGCGTCGGCGGGTCGTAGGCATAGAGAGCGGACTCCGCCGAATAGTCGCCGGTATAGAGAAACCCGTCTCCGATACCGAAGTGAAGCCAGACGCCGCCCGGCGCGTGGCCATCGCGTCCGATTTCGAGCGGAACTCCGAGCACCTCGGTCGTGCCGCGGACTGGCAGCGTGCGCGCCTTGATTTCGCCGGGCAAGCTTTGCGCCACGATCTCGGTGGCATAGACTGGCGGATCGCCGAGCTTCGCAAGAAGCGATAGACCGCCGATGTGATCCTTGTGGCCGTGGCTGAGGATCAGCGCGTCGGCCGGTGCTGCCAAAGCGGCCTCGGGCAAGCAGCCCGGCGGCGGACCTTCGCCAAGATCGAGCACAAAGCGTTTGCCCTGCGCCGCGATGGCAAAGCAGGCCGGCCCCTTTTTGCCGACCCCGGAAATAAGCCGCAGCACTGAGCGATGCCGGTCCATGTTCGATTAAACTCTCGTTTCAACTCGCGTTCGTTTGGGCACTCGCCTGCCAAGATTGACAAGCCTGCCAAGCCCCCCTAATCAACCGCGAAAGCTTAGGAAATCGTGCCATGAAAGTCCGCAATTCATTGAAATCGCTGCGTGGCCGCCATCGCGACAATCGCATCGTGCGGCGCAAGGGCCGCGTCTATGTCATCAATAAGACGCAGCGCCGATTCAAAGCCCGCCAAGGCTGACCGATCAGGCTGAAAATTCCACTTATAGATCCTGCATCGTCCGGCTGCGCCACTGGTTGCGGCCGGCCGACGTTCGCGCCCTGTTTTCCCGCTTGCCGTGCGGCTGCGGGGGAATAGATTTATCGGCATGAGCCCACGATTCCCGGTCCTCGTCGTCGCCGCCGCACTGGCGATCCCGGCAGTTTCACCGCTCGCTTCATCGGCCTTCGCACAGACTTCGCACGACTGGCCGTCACCCTCCACCCCGCCGCAGAGCGGACGTGACAGTGGACATGGCGGCGCGACGTTCAGTCTCGATACGCTGTTCGGGGCGCTCAAGATTGCGCCCGATGAAGCGAGCGCCAAGGCAATCGAGGATCGCATCTGGGCGATCTGGATGTCGTCCGACAGCGACACCTGCAATCTCCTGATGAGCCGGGTGAAGGACGCGACCGAGGACAAGGATTACGATCTCGCGATTAAGCTTTTGGATGCGCTCGTCACCATCAAGCCCGATTACGTTGAAGCGTGGAACCGGCGCGCGACGCTGCATTACATCAAGCATGAATACGGTCGGGCGCTTGCCGATATTCGCGAAGTGCTGGCGCGCGAACCGCGCCATTTCGGTGCGCTCGCGGGGCTAGGGCTGATTTTGCAGGACATCGGCGACGATAAGCACGCATTGGAAGCTTATCAGGCGGCCCTGGCAATCGATCCGCACCTGCGCAATCTGCCGGACGTCGTCAAAACACTGCGCGAAAAAGTCGAGGGGCGGGATATTTGATCAAGCTTCGATTCTGCTGACTATGTGACTTCTCACCTGTGCCTCGCCGCAACCCGACCGTCCCTCCTCACAACAGCCGGTCTCGACGCGATGAGTATCGACGACGACAAACGCATCATCCGCGAACTCGTGGAAAATTGGGCACTGTGGCGCGACGCGCGGCTGTGGGATCGCTTCCGCACGGTCTGGCACCCCGACGGCCGCATGATGGCAACATGGTTCCAGGGCAGCTTCGAGGAATTCATCAATGCCAACGAGCAGGGCTGGGCGCGTGGCGTGCGCATCCTGCATTTTCTCGGCGGCAGCTCGATCGAGGTCGCGGGCAGCCGCGCGATCGCACAAACAAAGATGACGATTTCGCAGCGCGCCCCGGTCGACGGCGTCGTCTGCGACGTGGTTTGCACCGGCCGGTTCTACGATTTCTTCGAGAATCGCGGCGGCCGCTGGGGCTTGGTGCTGCGCCGGCTGGTTTACGAAAAGGACCGCCTCGATCCGATCGATCCTTCGGCCAGGCTCGCGCTCGATCAGGATCTGCTCAAGCGTTTCCCGGAAGGCTACCGGCATCTCGCTTATTTGCAGACCAAGATCGGCTACAAGGTGAAAACGGATATGGCAGGCCTCGAAGGGCCGGAACTCGACGCGCTCTACGCCCAAGGAGCGCGCTGGCTCAAGGGCGACGCGCTGTGATTGTTTTTCCTCCCCGTTTCACCGGGGAGGATTAGAAGAAATGCATACGCTCATCGTCATCGCTGTCGTGCTCGCGCTTGGCGCGCTCATCACCGCGATCGGGTCGTGGCTGATTGGACGCGCTCATCCGCCGTGCGGCCGCTTCATTAAAGTGCGCCGTATCCGTCAGCACGTGGTCGAGCTTGGAACGGCGGCGGCCGATGCGCCGCCGATCGTTCTTATCCACGGCGCTGGCTGCAACCTCGAAGACATGCGGCTCGATTTGGGCGAGCAACTGGCCGCGCGTCACCGCGTCATTCTCATCGACCGACCGGGCATGGGCTGGAGCAAACGCAAAGGCCGTGACGGCAGCGCGCCCCAATTCCAAGCGGCAATCCTGCGCGAGGTGCTGGATCGGCTCGGGGTCGAGCGGGCCGTCATTGTCGGTCATTCCTGGGGCGGCGCGCTGGCTACAAGCTTTGCGCTCGATTATCCCGATCGCACCGCGGCGCTGATCCTGCTGGCGTCGCCACTCTATCCGCTCGCGCATCCTACGACGTCGCTTTATGCGCTGTTCGCAATGCCGGTCCTCGGATGGATTTACGCACGAACCTTGGCGCTACCGGTCGGCCTGCCGTTCGTCGGCTTGGCATTGGGCTCCGCCTTTCTGCCGCAGCTGCCGCCGCGCGATTATCTCAAGCGCTCAGCTGCACTTCTTTTGCTGCGGCCTTCGACCTTTCTCGCCAATGCGCGCGACATGGCCGATCTTAAGCGTAACCTCGAGCCGCAGCCGGCGCGCTTTCGGGGACTTACCATCCCGACCGTTGTCATGAGCGGGAGCTCGGACTTCGTCGTCGCACCGCAGCTCCACGCCGTGCCCTTTGCTGCGGCCGCGCCGCGCGCGAAACTCGTGATCCTTCCAGGCGTCGGCCATATGCTGCATCACGCCGCGGCCGAGCGGGTGCTTGCGGAGATCGAGGGACTTGCGGCAATGATGGCAGCCTCGAAGGATTGACCGAGCAAGCGAGAGTAAATGATGTGGCTTGAAAGCGCTGACAATCGTGCGCCTGCGCGCGAATGCAAGTTCGGCAGTGAGTCCGATGCGGTGATCGGATTGCCGAGCCCAAGACCGGACGCCAGCGCGGATCGGTGTTGATGGCCGTCTACATTCAAGCCCGCAATGTCAAGCTGACCTTTCGGCCGCCGAATCGCGCGGCGGTGTCCGCGCTCGACGCCTTCGACATGGATGTCGAGGAAGGCGAGTTTTTGTCGATCGTCGGCCCGTCCGGCTGCGGCAAGAGCACATTCCTCAACGTGCTGCTCGGTCTCATTAAGCCGGATTACGGCGAAGTGCGCATCCGCGGCCGCAAGATTACCGGTCCGGGAAGCGAACGCGCCATGGTTTTCCAGGAGTTCGGATTACTGCCTTGGCGGACCGTGCAGCACAATATCGAGCTGGGGCTCGAATTAAAGCGGACCGCGGCGGCCAAGCGTCGCCACGTCGCCGAGCGGCTCATTTCACTCGTCGGCCTTGCCGGCTTTGAAAATCATTATCCGCACGAATTATCGGGCGGCATGAAGCAGCGCGTCGGCTTGGCGCGGGCGCTGGCGACCGACCCTGACGTGCTCTTGATGGACGAGCCGTTTGCGGCGCTTGATGCGCAAACCCGCGATTTGATGCAGGTCGAGCTGTTGCGCATCTGGCGCGAGGCTCGTAAGACCGTGCTGTTCGTCACGCACCAGATCGACGAAGCGATCTATTTGTCCGACCGCGTCCTGGTCATGAGCAAGCGTCCGGGCCGAACCAAGAAAATCTTCGACATCAAGCTGCCGCGTCCGCGCGAATACGAGATGCGAGTCACGCCGGAATTCAACGATCTCAAGCTCGAAATCTGGAATACGCTGAAAGACGAAATCGTGATTTAGAACGATTGCGGCCGAACATATGGCAGTGGAAAATTTGGCTGTACAACCATCACCGGGCGCAAGCTTCGTGGCGCGCCATTGCAACGCGATGCTCGGCGCGCTCGCCGTTGTGCTGTTCTTCGCCGCCTGGCAGGCGATATTTCTCATCGTTCCGCTCAACCCGTTGTTTTTCACCACGCCGAGCCTGATTGCCGAAGGCTTCGTCGATTTGATCGAAAGCGGAGACTTGCTCCACGATCTCGCGGTCAGCGCCGTTCCATTTGGCCTTGGGCTGTTGGCGGCGGTGATCGTCGGCGTGCCGCTCGGCATCCTGATGGGCTGGCGGGTGCGGGTCGGCTATGCGCTCGACCCGTTGATGACGGTGTTTTATGCGAGTCCGCTGGTTGCGCTCGCCCCGTTACTGGTGATTTTTTTCGGCGTCGGCGTATCGGGAAAGACGATCATCGTCTTTACGCTTGCCGTGTTCCCGTTCATTTTCAACGTCGCTTCCGGCGTGCGCGCCGTCGACCGACTTTTGATCAACGTGGTGCGTTCGCTCGGCGGCCGCGAGCGGGATATCTACCTGAAAATCCTCTTTCCCAGCGTTCTGCCGTATATCGTCGCCGGCGCGCGCATCGCCGTCGGCCGGGCGCTGATCGCCGTCCTGGTCGGCGAGTTCTTCGCCGCGTCCGAGGGCATCGGCTATGCCATTTCGCGGTTCGGCGACATCTTTGCCATCGACCGCATGTTCGCCTGCATTCTCACCGTCATGGTCATCGCAGTGGTGCTGACCGAAGGCATCCGCTGGGCCGAACGCGCCGCGTTTCCGTGGCGTAGGAGTCAATAAGCGGAACGACAGGGTCGATAGAGATGGCCGACCAAGCTCTTGATCTGAATGTCGCCGCGAGTGCAGGGCGTTTCGTAACGCCGAAGCTGCGCCAGCGCATCGAATCGATCGCGCTTGGCACCGCAACGATCGCGCTTCTGCTCGTGGTTTGGCAATTGCTGCCGTATGTCTTGCCGATGCAACAGGGCACCAGACTGTTCTTCACGGTGCCCAGCCGGATCTTCGCAACCCTATGGCAGATGTTTGCCACCGGCACGATCTGGGCGCCGCTCGGGGTGAGCGCCACCGCATTCGCAATTGGGCTTGCCTTGGCGATTGCCGCCGGTCTGCCACTCGGCATCCTGCTCGGCCGATCGGCCACGCTCAACGCGATGTTCGACCCGTTCGTCACCGCATTCAATGCAACGCCGCGGCTGGTGTTTCTGCCGCTCGTGATGCTGTGGCTGGGGATCGGACTGTGGTCGAAAGTCGCCATCGTCTTCTCCGGCGCACTGTTCCCGCTCCTGATCAATACTCATGAAGGCGTGCGCAACGCCGATAAGCTCCTGATCAATGTCGTTCGGTCGTTCGGCGCCGGTGGCTGGGATGTCGCGCGCCTCGTCGTCATTCCGAATTCGCTGCCATTCATTGTCGTCGGGCTACGGCTCGCGATCGGCCGCGCCATACTCGGGGTGGTGGTGGCGGAGTTTTTCGGTGCGCAGGACGGGCTCGGCGTGGTGATGGTCCGCGCCGCGAGCAGCTTTAATGTCGATGTCGTATTTGCTGGGCTGATTGTATTTGCAGCGCTGTCACTGGTGATGACGGGCCTGGTGAAGATAATCGAGGACCGGATGAGCCGCTGGCGCCCGCAATGCGTCGAGAACGAATGAGCAAGGCCGGCGGTAATGGCGAATGTCAGGTCTAGAAAGGAAGTCCGTTCATTCCCGCGAAAGCGGGAATCCAGAAAATCCGCCAAAGTTCTTGGTGACACTGGGTTCCCGCTTTCGCGGGGACGAGCGACTATTGAACCGTCACGCTCTCTGTTTTCGCCCGCATCAATTCGATTTCGCTGGCGGCGCGATCGTGGCGGGCACGTAATTTAATTCCTTCAGGGTCGACTCGAGCAAGGAACGGGCCAAAAACTGCTCCGGATCGGGCAGCGGCTTATCGGCCGGCCACTGTCGCGCGGTAATCATGGTGAGCCGGCGCGATTCCAGGATTTCGCGGAACAGGTCCGGCGGTATCTCGGCGCCAAACGAATCATGGAGCTGATCCCAGATCAGGCCGGCTTCCTCGTCCGATTTGATGCTGCCGATGTGGTGCTCCATCACCTTGATCGATCCTTCTTTGTTGGTGCGGAAATACATCACCGCCTTGGCGATCGCGCGGATGATTTTTTTCGCGGTGTCGGGATGCTGCTCGACCAGGCTCTGCATGCACCAGATCGTGCCGCCGGCGCGCGGGATATAGTCGCCGGTACGCAGCAAGATTTTTAATCCGGCCGCCGCGGCGACGACGGCGTGCGGGATAGAAAGCAAGGCGCCCTGAATATCGTTGTTGACCATGGCGGCGATGCGCTCGGGTTGGCCTTGGAACGAGATCACCTTGTAATCCCGCCCGGCATCCATCTGGAAGAAACGGTGCAGCACGGCCTGCGCCTCGTCATAATCGGCGCCGCCGGGCCGGCCAAATCCCAGCGTCTTGCCCTTGAGCTCTTCCGGTTTGCCGATGTCCTGCCGCGTGGTCAGCGCCCATTGCGATTTGAGCGATTCGCCGGCGATGTACATGACCTTGGCGCCGCTCAGCGCCGCTTGTGCGCCGCCGGAGGGAATCGGCGCGCAATCGAGATTCCCCGAAATCACCGCTGACACGATGGAGCTCGGCGGCAATTCGACCAGCGTCGCATCGAGGCCTTCGGCTTTAAAGAAATCCTCATCGAGCGCCACATAGGTCGGAATGTGGAACCCGTCGCCGCCGACCACTTTCCCCATCGTCAGCTTGGTTTGGGCGCTCGCGGGTTTCATCGGCGCCATGGTCAATGCGATGGCTGCCGCGGAAGCGAATACGAGGCCTGGCACCCGCATGAGATTCTCCTACATTGTACTGAAGCTGGACGAGTTCGGAACGTGGGGCGGACAGCTTAGCACAAGATCGAATTTGATTGCCCAAGACTGGAAACAATATCCCGGTCAGAACCGCCATCATCCATACCCTTGCTTATGCCTGCAGCATTGCGACAATGTGGTTGCCAATGAGGTTGCCAGTGAGTTGGTCATGAGCTGCTGCGATGAAACGACCGCCCGGGTGCCCAGCACCGATTTCTCTCGGCGCTCGTTGCTCAAGGGCGCGAGCCTTGCCGCAAGCGTAATTCCCGCGGCGGCGACCGGCCGTGCAGAAGCGCAAACCCGGCAAATTCAGCTCGCTTACTGCAGCCAGCTCTTGTGCGGAGTGCCATACGAAGTCGCGCGCACCGACGGTTATTTCAAGAATCACGGTCTCGACGTGCAGCTCGTTTACACCCGCGGCGGCAATGCCGCGATGCAAGCGCTGATCGGCGGCGCCGTCGACTACGCCGCCACGGCTTTGGATGTGGCGTTGCAGGCTTATGTCAATGTCCGCGCCGATATCCGACGCTTCGCTGTCACCGGACGCTTGCCGCTGTTCGCGGTGGTCACCGCGCCCAAGGCCGCAAGCCAGATCCAGTCGATCAAGGATCTTGAAGGAAAAACCGTCGGCGTTTCGGCACTCGGCAATGCCGATCATTCGTTGACGATTTATCTTCTCAAGGAAGCGGGCGCCGATTCTACGAAAGTGCAATTCGCCACCATGGGCGTGAACCTTTTCGAAGCATTGCGCCAAGGCCAGATCGATGCCGGCGTCGTCCAGGAGCCCGCCTTGACATTGCTGCGGCGCGCCGGCGCGCGCGTACTCGTGAACGCGATGGACCTCGATGACGCCAAGCGCTACCTCGGCGGCGCCTATGAGTTCATGGGTGTCGCGGTGCGGGGCAAGGAGCTCGAGCGGCGCCGGCCGGAAATGGTGGCGCTGACCGCCGCGCTTACCGATGCGCTCAAAGCGCTGCGGGCAATGAGCGGGGAGCAGCTGACCGCGGCGCTGCCGAAGGAGATGACCACCGGGCTCGATCTCAAAGAGTTCGGCGAAATTCTCCAGAATCGCCGCGACGCGCTGTACCCCGAATCCGTGAAAATCGATGTCGAGGCGGGCAAACGCGTCGAGCAGAGCCTCATCGCCGGCGGACTCATCAAGCCGGGCGCGAATATCGCGGGGCTGTACGATACCTCAATTGCCGGAGGCTGACGCTGCGCGTTCGTGATCTGACGATCTCGTACGGCGGGGAACCAGTCCTTGAGGGAGCAAGCCTCGCTGTCGAGAATGGCCGCTTCGTGAGCCTGGTGGGGCCGTCCGGCTCGGGCAAATCGAGTCTGTTGCGCGCCGTGATCGGCTTGCAGCAGCCGCTTTCAGGCGCCGTCGAGACCGGCCTGCCGCGTTCGCAAGTCGGCATCCTGTTTCAGGATGATGCGCTCTTGCCGTGGAAGACAGCGCGCGACAATGTCGCGCTGGGGCTGATTTTAAATGGTACCGACCGCAGGACCGCGCGCGCCGAGGCCGAAGCTTGGCTGGCGCGGCTCGATCTTGCCGGGTTTGGCGATCGCTTTCCGCGCCACTTGAGCGGCGGCCAACGCAAGCGCGTGGCGCTCGCGCAAGTGCTGGCGTTGAAGCCCAAATTGATCCTCATGGACGAGCCCTTCGCCTCGCTCGATGCGATCGTGCGAGCGCGTGTGGTCAAGGACCTCGTCACCTTGGTCGAGCGCGAGCAGATCAGCGTCCTTCTGGTCACGCACGATCTCGAAGAGGCGCTCAGCCTGTCGGATGAAATTTACCTCCTCTCGCAGGGACCGCGCGCGCACATCACGCAGCATTACATGGTGCCGATCCCGCGGCCGCGCGATCCGGTTCGTTCGCGCATGCATCCCGCCTTCGCGCCGCTCTATGAGAAAATCTGGGCCGATCTGTCGCGCGCGGTGGATCCGCGAGCGGAAGCGGCATGATGCTCGGAGCCGCGCGCTATAGCTGGGTCCGCCAGATTGTGGCCTTGCTGGTGCTGCTTGCGCTGTGGGAAGCGGCGGGACGCGCCGGCATGCTCAATCCGCTTTATCTGCCGAGCCCGAGCCAGATCGGCGCCGCGCTTTTTGACCTGTTCTCCGACGGCCGCATCTGGCCGCATCTTGAGGCGACATTCACCGCCGCGCTCGGTGGTCTTGCGCTCGGCATCGCGGTCGGCATCGTTCTTGGCGTCGCCGCGGCGCTGGTGCGATTGGTCGCCGAGCTGCTCGAGCCGGTGATGACGCTGCTCAACGCCGTGCGGCGCGTGATCCTGGCGCCGCTCTTCGTGATCTGGCTCGGCATTGGCCTCGCTTCCAAAATTGCGCTGTCCTTCATTCTGGTGGCGGTGCTGATCTTTTTCACCGTGTTCACCGGCATCCGGCAGGTGGACCGCAGGATGGTCGAGCGCGTGATCACGCTCGGCGGCGACCGTTGGGCGCTGGTGCGCCACGTTTATCTGCCGTCGGTCACCGCCTGGATTTTGAGCAATCTGAAGATCGCAGTCGGCTTTGGCTTCACTGGCGCGCTGGTGGGCGAATTCGTGGCGGCGACGCGCGGCCTCGGCTATCTCTTGTCCTTTGCGCAAAGCACTTACAACGCCGCGCTGATGTTCGCGCTAATTTTTTTGATCCTGGTCGTGGTGCTGCTCATTTTCGGCATTGCCGGCCGGCTGGAGAAATATCTGCTGCGCTGGCAGTAAGCGCAGTAGCCTCCTCAAACGATATAACAAATGTGTGCGCTACGACATTTTGTCGCTGTGGCGATCCTGTGCCCATAGGGACGACCACGCGATAGGCGCGAGATGTTTTACAATCAAAGGCTTGATCTATTTCGGAGAGTCCGTGCTGCCTTTAGGGTTTAATTTTTATCGGCGGTAACAGTGACACAGATGCGTTACCGGCACAGAAAAATCGCAATTTAGGTTCCCGTTGAGATTTGCTGGTTTTTCAGGTCAGTTTGCACGGTCGGGGGAGAATCGCTGTGGCTCAAGCCATTGAGCGCCATCCAGCTCCGTTGGCTCCGTCAAATGAAAGCGCGCAGCTGAATTCGCAAGCGAGCGATCCGCTCGACCGCTTAGCTGAGCTCAGTACCCGGATACGGCCATACTCCACTGACGCGCTGGCAATCGCTTTCGTCTGTTTAAGTGCAGCTACTGTTCTGCGTCTGATGGGCAGTTTGACCAATTCAGACTTTCTTTTTGCGACTTACTTTCCGGCGATAGTGGCAGCCGGCTTGCTTGCGGGGATTCCAGCCGCCATCGGGGTAACGATTGCGTCCACAATAATCGTTCGATTGTTCTTTGTTCCCACTTATTTCCATTCCAACTCGCAAAGCCACGGCGAGCTTATCGACTTTCTCCTCTATCTGGTGTCAGCCGCATTGATCATTTCTTTTGCCCATTATTGCCGCGTCGTTCTAAAACGCCTCCACAAACGCAATCTCACCAATGAGATTCTGGCCAAAGAATTGCAGCACAGAAGTAAAAACGTCTGCGCCGCAATCGATGTGATCGTCCGAAAAAGCTTGACCGATGACCCAGAACGCGCACGCAAAGTGTTTGGACGCATCAAGGCGATGATGCATGCAAACGAACTGCTCACGGCGTCTCAACCGCAATTGCTCACAGTGAAACAACTGCTGCTTGAGGC
>DASXJB010000237.1:0-32853 GCA_036497645.1 Xanthobacteraceae bacterium | reverse complement strand
CGGCGGGACTGCCGCCCGAGGAGATCGATACCGGTGTGGTTATCCTCACCGGCGAGGCGCTGCGGCGCGAAAATGCGCAAAGGATCGCGGCGATCTTATCGGAAAAAGGCGGCGAGTTCGTCACCGCCACCGCCGGCCATCACATGGAGGCGATGCTCGCCGCCTATGGCTCTGGCGCAGCGCGGGTGTCGAGCGACCAGGCAAAGCGCATCCTCAATGTCGATATCGGCGGCGGCACCACCAAGCTCGGCCTCGTCGAAAACGGCAAGGTCATCGCCACCGCCGCGATCCATATCGGGGGGCGCCTGCAGGTGGTCGAGCAAGGCCGGATCGTGCGCCTCGATCCGGCGGGAAAACATCACGCCGCGCGCGCCGGTTTCACGTGGCAACGCGGCGATGTTGTCGATGCCGCCGATTTGCAGAAAGTCGCCGACGCAATGGCCGATGCGCTGGTCGCGGCGATCCGCATGCGACCCTTGCCGCCCGACATCGCCCGACTTTACCTGACCGATCCGATCGCCGACCTCAACCGCATCGACGGGGTGATGTTTTCCGGCGGCGTCGCCGAATACGTTTATGAGCGCGAAGATCGTGATTTCGGCGATCTCGGCCGCGGCCTCGGCCGCGCCATTCGCGCGCGCATTGACGGCGGCGCCTTGCCCTGGCCGGTGCTGCCGGCCGGCGAGTGCATTCGCGCCACCGCGCTCGGCGCTTCCGAATACAGCGTGCAGCTTTCCGGCAGTACCAGCTACATCTCCGCGCCTGGCAAGTTATTGCCGCGCCGCAATCTGCAGGTTCTGCTGCCGCCGTTTGTCGGTGCCGGGCGGATCGATCCGGACGAACTCGCACGCGCGATCCGCAATCACATCACTGCGTTCGACCTTGACGACACCGACCGCGACATTGCGCTCGCCTTGCGCTGGAGCGGTCCGCCGTCCTACCCGCGGCTTGCTGCTTTCGCCGAAGGGATCAAGCGCGGTCTCACAGAGCGGATTGCCAAACGCTTGCCGCTCTACATCATGCTGGACGGCGACGTGGCGCAGACGCTTGGGCATCTCCTTCGCGACGAATGCCACATTGCCAGCGATCTTCTGGTCATCGACGGCGTGATGCTGTGGGATTTCGATTATATCGACCTTGGCCGGATCCGCATGCCGTCCTACACCGTGCCGGTTACGATCAAATCGCTGGTGTTCAGCGAAGACCCGCGCGGTCCGCGGCCGCGGCAACGCCTGCATCACCGCGAGCATGATCATGCGCACGTTCATGGACATGATCATGAACATCCGCAGGAGCACGGCCACCATCACGAGCACACACATACTCACGCGCATCATAAGCATAGAGTCTAGGAGCTCCCAATGGCCGAGACCGCCAAAAAGAATGCGCTCGTTTCTGACGAGCTGGCCAACAAGTTCAAGACCGAGAAGGAAGCGCCGTATACCCGGTGGGTCAAGGCCGAAGGGCTCGATATCATCCCGTCATTTTATGTACGCAATCTGCGCACGGTGGCGCTCAAGCCATGGCCGCGCCGCGGCGGCAGCGCCGTCTTTCTCAACCACGACGCCTCGCGCACCTCGAACGACTGTTACGTGATGGAGATTCCGCGCGGCAAGAGTCTGGCGCCGCATCGGCAATTATACGAAGAGATGGTTCTCGTGCTCGGCGGCCGCGGCTCGACCACGGTCTGGAACGATGCCGGCGCGCGGATCACATTCGAATGGAAAGAAGGCGCGCTGTTCGCGATCCCGCTGAATTGTCATCACCAGCATTTCAACGGATCGGGGCGCGAGCCGGCGCGCTATGTCGCGGTGACGAATGCGCCGCCGGTCATCAACCTCTACGAAGACCTCGATTTTATCTTCAACACCAAATACGACTTCAAGGACCGTTTCGCCGGTGAGCCGGATTATTTTTCCTCCAAGGGCGAGCAGAAGGGTTTTTTGCTGACCACGAATTTCGTGCCGGACGCGATCAACATTCCGCTGGTCACCGCGACCGAGCGCGGCGCCGGCGGCGGCCATATCCGCTTCAACATGGCCAAAGGCTCGATGAACAGCCACATCTCGCAGTTTCCGATCGGGACGTACAAGAAAGGCCACGCGCACGGGCCGGGCGCGCATGTCATCGTGCTCTCGGGCGACGGCTATTCGCTGATGTGGCCCGAAGACGAAGAGCCGCAGCGCTACGATTGGGAGGTCGGCACGCTCATCGTGCCGCCGAACATGTGGTTTCATCAGCACTTCAACGCTGGAGCAACGCCGGCGCGTTATCTCGCCTTCAAGCATGAGGGCGTCGCCATCCGCAACGCTCAAGGCGTGCCGAAGGCTTGGATCAGCCGGCGCGCCGGCGGCGACCAGATCGACTATATCGACGAGAAACCGGAAATCCGCCGTATCTTCGCGGCCGAACTGTCAAAGCACGGCATTGCGCAGCGCATGGACGCCGCTTATGCGAAGGAAATGACCGAGCTCGGCATCAAGACGGCGTAACGCGGCAACTACTCGGCAATCATCCGTCCAATGACTGAACAACCGACGCATACGCCGACCGACACACCATTCTGGCGCTTCTCGCTAAATTTCTATCGGCAAGCCGGCGTCGCCGAAGCCTGCATCGCTCTGCAGGACGATTGCGGCGTCGACGTCAATCTCATGCTGTTTCTGTTGTGGCTGGCCGCAAGCGGGCGGCAATTGTCGGTCGAAAATATAAAAGAGCTGGACCAAGCGGTTCGGAGTTGGCGCGATCGCACCATCATTCCGATCCGTGATGTCCGCCGCAAGCTCAAAGGCGCGCCGACCTTGGTCGAAGTCGGCAAGCAGGAGGCGTTCCGCACCAAGATCAAAGCGATTGAGCTTGAAGCGGAACGGCTGCAGCAGGAAGCGCTCTATGCCCGCAGCCGCTCCGCTCCCCGCGGTAGCGAGGCTCGTGCGCCAGCTGCCGCGCGGGCCAATCTCGCGGCCTATGAGCGCGTGCTCGGCGCGCGTTTTGCGAAAGACACGATGGATCGCCTGATGAGCGCATTCGACGCACTGAAATTCGAAGACTTCGCCGCGCCTTGACCCTACTGGCACGGCCCGCCGTCACGTGGCACAAGTCGTGCGGAAACGTCGAATAAACGAGGTTGGGCATGGCGAAAGCAGCCGCGCGGCTGATTGTGGGGATTTCCGGCGCCTCGGGCACCGTCTACGGCGTGCGGCTTCTTGAAATGCTGCGCCAAGCTGAAATCGAGACGCACCTCGTCATGAGCCGATCGGCGGAAATGACGCTCGCCTACGAGACCGACTACAAGCCGAAAGACGTCCGCGCGCTCGCCTCAGTGAACTATCCGGTCACCGACATCGGCGCGGCAATTTCTTCCGGCTCGTTCCCGACCATCGGCATGATCATTGCGCCCTGCTCGATCCGCACCATGAGCGAGATCGCAAGCGGCGTCACCGCCTCGCTGTTGTCGCGCGCTGCGGACGTGGTGTTGAAGGAAAAACGCCGGCTCGTGCTCGCCCTCCGCGAGACGCCGCTGCATGTCGGCCACTTGCGCAGCATGACCGTGCTTGCTGAAATCGGCGCGGTGATCGCGCCGATCGTGCCGGCATTCTACAATCGCCCGCGCACGGTCGAAGACATTGTCAATCACACTTGCGGCCGGCTGCTCGATCTGTTCGGTATCGACACCGGCACGGTCAAGCGCTGGAAGGGCGGAACGGGAGAGGAATAACTCCCTCCCCCGCGGAAGCGACGGGGAGGTGAAAACTGAGAGGAAAAACGCATGGACCAGAAACGTTATGAGATCGGCCTTGCCAAGCGCCGCAAGGTGTTGGGCGAGGCTTATGTCGATCGCGCGCTGCAAAACGTCGACGATTTCAATCGCGACTTTCAGCGGCTATTGACCGAATATTGCTGGGGCGAGACCTGGGGCGACGAAACCTTGGCGCCGCGCGAACGTTCCATTCTCAATCTCGGCATGATCGCCGCGCTCGGCAAGATGGAAGAATTCGCCACCCATGTCCGCGGCGCGCTCAATAACGGGCTGACGCCGAACGAGATCCGCGCCGCGCTGACGCAGATCTTGATCTATTGCGGCGCGCCGATCGGCGTCGACTGCTTCCGCGTGGCGCGGCCGATCATTGCCGAGCACCAGAAAGTCAAATAGTCCGATGCTCGACAAGCGCGCAACCGTGGCGGCAGTGAAAGCGAGCGGCCCGCCGCTCGACCTGCAGGAGCATTTGCGTAGGCTCGAGGCTGAAGGTCTGCTCCACCGCATCGATCGCGCCATCGACAAGGACAGCGAGCTGCATCCGCTGGTGCGCTGGCAGTTTCAGGGCGGGCTGCGCGAGGACGACCGGCGGGCATTCTTGTTCACCAATGTCATCGACGGCCGCGGGCGCCGTTATGACGTTCCGGTCGTGGTCGGCGCGCTCGCGGCTTCGGCACGCATTTACGCGGTCGGCATGGGCCGATCGGTCGATGACATCGGCGACGCCTGGCTACGCGCCATCGCCAATCCGATCGCGCCGACGCGAGTGGCCACCGCCGCCTGCCAGGAAGTGGTCATCACCGGCGACGCGCTGCGCAAACAAGACGGCGGCCTCAAACTATTGCCGGTGCCGATTTCGACGCCCGGCTTCGATGCGGCGCCGTATCTGACGGCGACCTTGTGCATCACGCGCGATCCCGAAACCGGCGTGCGCAATATGGGCACCTATCGGGCGCAGCTCAAAGCGACCGACCGGCTCGGCGTGCGCATGGCGGCCCGCCCGGGCGGCGCCGGCGGTTACCTGCATTGGCAGAAGTATCGCAAACTCAAACAGCCGATGCCGATCGCGATCGTGGTTGGCTGCGCGCCGGTCGTGATGTTCACGGGGCCGCAGAAGTTGCCGATCGATTGCGACGAGATGGCAGTCGCGGGCGCGCTCGCCGGCGCGCCGATCCGCACCGTGAAAGCGCTCACCGTCGATCTCGACGTGCCGGCGGACGCCGAGTTCGTCGTCGAGGGCCTGATCGACCCCGAGCTCCTCGAACCGGAAGGGCCGTTCGGCGAGAGCCACGGGCACGTGGCACTCGAAGGCTACAATATGTCGATGCAGGTGACCGCGATCACGCATAAGCGCAATCCGGTCTGGCTTTCGATTCTGAGCGAGGTGACGCCGAGCGAGTCCAGTGTGATGAAGCGGGTCGCCTACGAGCCGCGCTATCTCGCGCACCTACGCGACACGCTGGCGATCAAGGGCGTTCGCCGCGTCGCCATGCACGAGACCTTTAGCAACCTGCGCAAGATCTTGTTCGTGCAGTTCGCGCCGGGCGTGCCGCGCACCGAGATCTGGCGCGCCCTGCATGGCGCCGCGACGCTGCAGGCCGACATCGGCAAATACGTGATCGGGGTCAGCGAGGATATCGACCCGGACAATCTCGACGCCGTGTTCTGGTCGCTCGCGTATCGCGCCAATCCCATTGAAGATGTGCACATCGCCCCTTATCGCTCCGCCGGCCATGGGCCGAAATCGGAAGGCGGCGGCGGCGTGGAATCGACCATGTTAATCGACGCCACGCAGAAGACTGCCGATCCGCCGATTTCGCTGCCCAAGCGCGAATTCATGGAACGCGCGCGGGCGATCTTGGAGGAACTGAAGCTGCCGCCGATCACGACACGGCAGCCGTGGCACGGCTATTCGCTCGGCTACTGGGACGCGGTGTGGGATACCTTCGCCGAGCGCGCGGTGGCCGGCCAATGGGAACAGACCGGTCGTGAGAGCTTCGCCCGACGTCGCGCCGGGCTCACCCCGGAAACCCCGGTGAAAAGCGTAGACGAGTGACCGCTGCCGCCGGAACAGCGCAGCGGCGAAAGCTCAATCCACCGAGACGCCGCTGGCTTTGATCGGCACCGCCCACTTCTCGATTTCGCTGCTGACGAAGTGCTTGAGATAGTCGGTACCGGTCCGATCGGGACTGACCAAATCGGTCCCGATCGTCTCCAGGCGAACGCGCAGCGCCGGCACATTCATGGCTTTGATCGTTGCGTCATGGAGCTGGCGAACGATCGGTTCCGGCGTTTTGCGCGGGAAAAACAACGCGGCCCAGTTATTCGCCTCGAAGCCGTCGAGCCCTTGCTCCGCCGCCGTCGGCACCTGCGGCAGCACTGCCGACCTGTGGCGCGCGAGCACCGCGAGCGGCTTGACCGTTCCGGCCTTGATCTGCGGCAGCGCGGTCGACACCGCATCGCACAGGTAATTGATGCGGCCGGCGACCAGATCCTGCAACGCCGGCGCCGAACCCCGATACGGCACATGCTGCACGTTCACGCCGATCGCGGTGTTGAGCAGCACGCAGCCGAGATGGGTCGCGGAGCCGCTGCCGCCCGAGCCGAACGAGAGCTTCGCCGCATTGGTTTTCACGTAATCGGAGAAGCTCTTGAGCGAATTCGCCGGGAAATCCTTGTGCACGACCAAAACCAGCGGTTGTTCGGCGATCAACACCACCGGCGCGAAGTCATTGACTGCGTTGTAGAGCGGCTTTTTGTACAGCGTCTGATTGTAAGCTTGCGTGCCCACGGTGCCGAGCAGAACCTGATAACCGTCGGGATTGGCCAGCGCGACGCGCTGGGCGCCGTTCATGCCGCCCGCGCCGCCGATGTTTTCGACGATCACCTGCTGGCCGAGGACATCGCTCAAGCGATCCGCCACAATGCGGCCGACCACATCGGATGGGCCGCCGGCGGCGAACGGCACCACCATGGTAATGGGCTGGCTCGGCCACTGGTCGGCTTGCGCGATCTTCATCGCGCCAAGCCCCAGCGCGGTGAGCACGCCCGCCAACAAGGCCAGCAGGCCCGCAAATATCATGATGTTTCGTCTCGTCAGCATTTCACCCTCCTCACGGACCGGCGCTCGCGCTGTCGCGCGCGATGCGGCGACGCGCCCGTGCAATCAGCTTTGCAAATTCGCCCCGATTGCCGGCCGAATTTGCGCCGGCAAATGCTTCTTGCTTCAAATAGCGCCGGCGCAACCGACATCATGTCGTCGTGACCAACGAATTGCGTCCGCAATGCCGGCGACGCTGTAGTCAGAACGGGAAACTCTGGTGAGAATGAGGCAAATTTTTTCTCGTCGCCAAAGCCAATTTTCTGAAAAATGAATCTGCTGACAAAAAAATGTGTCACGCGGACAGATGGGCGACCAAATTGTGGCGATTCGCGATGCGTTTGTATGATCGCGGCCATAAATAACTCCCGATCTTGTGCAGGGTGCGGTCAACCGGCCCCGCGAGGGCCGCCTTCCAAAGGTTTGGGGCGGTATATGCGTAATCGCGTCATTCTCGCCAGCGTTGTGGCGCTGGCGATCGGTTTATTCAGCTTCAATCTCGCCGCGCAGGTCATACCTCGATCCATTCAGGAAGGAGGCACCGACGCTGCGTTGCGCGAGAAGAAAAATGCTTGGACCGTCGGCATCGCCGGCGGGCTGCTTTCCGGCACTTATATGCGCTTCGTCGATGAAATGGCGTCGGTGCTCAACGATGGCGACAACTTACGGATTCTTCCGATCGTCTCCTACGGCGCGGCGTCCAATCTCGACGATCTCCTGTACCTTCGCGGCGTCGACGCGGCGGTTACCCAATCCGACGTGTTCGAATATTTCCGCACCCAGCGCAAAACGCCCAATCTTGAGCACCGCGTTCAGTACGTGATCCGGCTGCCGATCTCGGAATTGCATATTCTGGCGCGCAATGACGTTCAGTCCCTGGAGGATCTGCGCGGCAAGAAGGTCAACTTCGGTCCGGCCGGCACCGGCGCGAGCCTCACCGGCACGATCGTGTTCCAGCGGCTCGGGATCAATGTCGACCAGGTGATGATCGATCAGCCGACGGCATTGCAGAAATTGCAGTCGGGCCAGGTCGACGCCATTGCGCGGGTGATCCCCAAGCCGATCGATTTCTTCGGCAAGATTCCGCAGAACTCGGGACTGCACCTGGTGAATATCCCGTTCACCAAGAAATTCGAAGACCTGTACACGCTTGGCGAGTTCACCAAGCAGGACTACCCAAATCTGCTCCAGGGCCAGGACCGCATCGACACGATCGCGGTGCCGGCAGTGCTCGCCGTGTTCAATTGGCAGAAGAACACGGACCGCTATAACCGCGTCGAACGGTTCATCGAATATCTGTTCAGCCGCTGGGATACCCTCCAGCATCCGCCGTACCATCCGAAATGGCGGGACGTGAATTTGGCCGCCACGGTGCCCGGCTGGACCAGATTCAGTGCGGCGGAGCAGCTGTTGCAACAGATGCAGGCTCAGCAGCAGCAGCAGATGCAGGCTCAGCAGCAGCAGCAGAAGCAGCAACAGCGCGCTGCGTTCGAGACCTTCCTGAGCAATCAGCCCAAGATGCCTGTCAGCGACGCCGACCGGGAAGACTTATTTCGCAAGTTTTTGCAGTGGCAGGCGCAGGAACAGCACCGTTAGGGAGCAAATCTGACAGCGTCGCTTCTAACGTTGAAGCACGAGACGGCGAACCATGAACTCGCCTGACAAGGATCCAAAGTCCGAACTGGACTACGCGCCGCCGTGGGCACGCGAACAAGCGGCACGTGAGCAGGCGACACGTGAGCAAGCGACACGTGACCAGACGGCGCGCGATCAGTTTCGCGCCACGCTTCGCCAAAGCGGCGGGGCAGGAGTCGAACAACTGGCGCAAAACGACCCGCAAAGCCGCAGTTTTGGAGATGATCGGCCCTGGCGCCAGCGTGCACTGGAACCCGAACTGGTTCCGGGGCCGCCGGCCGGGTCGTCGAATCTTTGGCCGATGATGCTGCGGTTGGGCGCCGTCTGCACCATTGCCGCGATGGTCGCCGCCGCCGTCGTGTTCTTGTTCAGCCCGAAACAACCCGCTCACAAGATCGCGCAGGCCAGCGTCTCGGCGTCTGCAAGCGACTCGGACGACGCGCCGTCTTCGATCGAATCGTCCCGCGGTGTACCGGCCCTGGCGGTCGAGACATCGGCCGGCATAGCCACACCGCCGGCGCAGGGAGAAGTCGCCATCGCAGCACCGCCGCAGACACCGCAGTCGGAGCTGGCAGCCGCGACACCGCCGCAGCTTGCAGAGGGACAGACAGTCACCGCACCGCCGGCAAAATCGGAAACACCAGCCGGGCCTGCAGCGCCGGCGCAACAGATCGCATCCCTTCCGGCGCCGACCGTATCATCAGCAAATATCAAGCTAGCGCCGGCACCGGGCGCGAACGAGCTGGCGCCGCGACCGGTCGACATCAATCCGGCGGCAACCGACCCGAACCCCGCAACAAATCCGGCGCCCCCGCCCGCTCCGGGCCAAGTCGCTCCGGGCCAAGCCGCTCCACCGAGCGTCGCCAAGCCCGCAGTTGTGCTCGACGAGAATGAAATCACTACGCTGATCAGGCGCGGCAAAAATCTGCTCAACGACGGCGATTTCGCCGCGGCGCGCGTGCTGTTTGAGCGCGCCGCCAACGCCGGCAGCGCCGAAGCGGCGTTGGCGCTCGGCTCGACCTATGATCCGAATGTCATCAAACGGCTCGGCGCGATTATGGTCAAACCCGACATCGAGAACGCGCGAAAATGGTACCAGCTTGCCGCCGCCCGTGGCTCAGCCGCGGCGACCTTGCAGCTCGCCAATTTGCCGCAAAGCCGTTGATCGGTGCCGGCCCGCTCCAGGCGATATGAACGTTGCCGCAGTGCGGGTTCTTAACCTTTTCGTCCTTAAAGTAACCGTTTGTTCCAAAAAGAAACCCAGCTCCTTCCCATAAATCTCCGCAATTGTCCGCTGTTTTACCGAGCTGGGCTGCTGATCGGGAACGGGGCCAGCCGGCCAACCGGCCGCTGCGGGGGACAGAACTTAATGAAAAAGCTACTCCTGGCCCTGGTTTTGTGGGGCTCGGTGCTCTCTACGCCGGTCTTCGCGAAAACCTTTGTCGGCGTCTTGTGGCCGATGTTCGGGCCGCTTCCCGCGATTGGGCTCGTTGAACTCGTCGCCGAGCTCAAATTGATGCCGGATGTCGAGGTCAACACCTATTTGCATCAAAATTGGCCGGCCTTGGTCGATGACTTGGAACGTCAGCCGCCAGGCACGCGCACCGTCGTCATTGGCTACAGTCTGGGTGCGAACAGTTCCGTCTTCGTCGCCAACAAGGCGAGTTACGTCGATGTCATTATCGCGCTGCAGCCCTCGATGCTGAGCTGGAATCCGGCCGTCACCGGACGCGTCGGCAGGATGATCGAAGTCTATAATCCAAATCCCTCGATGACCTTTGGCGGTATGGGATCGAAGAAGCTCATCGGTCCGAACATCGAATACATTGCCAACAACGACTCCCATCCCGGCGCACAGTTCAGTTCGGAATTTCGCGATCTGGTGAAGAGCGAAATCGCCAGAGTGTCGGCCGAGCCTGCCGTGGTGACGGCGCAAGCGCGCACGCCTGCCACAACCGCTTCCATAACGGCGCTGGCATACGCCAACCCCGCACCTCCTGTAACGATGGCGCAAGCCCGCAGCGGCGGAAGTCCTCGGGTAATGAGGGCGGATACGCGCGCTACCGGAACACCGCGAGTGGTGATGGCGGAAATCCCAATGCCATCACCCAAGCCAGAGCCCGAGCCGGCGCGCTCGCCTGCCGCAACGAAGCTTGCCGCGGTTGAGCCGCAGGCGCCAATTCGTCAGCGAGAGGATGCGATTGCGCTTCTCGATGCCATCACCAGCACCGTCGATTCGGGAAACCTGTTTGCGCAACGGCAGCTGACGGCCGCCGACATGATGGACTATGCGAACAGGAATTATCGCAACGCGCATACGGCCGAATTGCTGCCGACCGGCTCAGAATATAGATAGCCACGCTGTCTTCGCCGGCGGCGCTTACCGCGGCCGCACGATCGTATCGACCAGCGCCGGCGTGCCGGCTTTCACCTTGGCGATGGCGCGGCGCAGCGCCGGCGCGATGGCCCCGGGCTTCTCGATAGGCCCTTCCGCGTACCAGCCCATGCTTTTCGCCATCGCGGCGAAATCCGGATCGGGTCCGGCGATGTCCTGGGCGATATAGGCGCGCTCGACCGGCGTGCCGCGGCGCTGCGCGACGTGAATCTGGTGTTCCCAATCGTTGTAATAGGCGCGATTGTTGTACATCACGATCAACAGCGGAATGTTGTTCTTGGCGGCGCTCCACAGCGCGCCGGCGTCAAACAATAGATCGCCGTCCGGCTGGATATCCACGACCAGCCGTCCGCTGCCGCGATGCGCAAGCGCGACGCCGAGCGAGATGCCGATCTGGGTGCCGGTGCCGAGCGCCTGGCCTCGATGGCGCTAGGGCTTGTCGAAATCCCACAGCTTATAGGCCCAGTCCTGCAGCGTGTTTGCGGTCAGCACCCAATCTTCGTGTTTGATGACGTCCCAGATCTCGCTGGCGAGCCGCGGCAGCGTGATCGGCACGCCGTCCCAATCCGTTTTGGCCTGTTCGCCCCAAGACGCAAACAAGCTGTCGTGCTTTGCACGCACCGCGTTGGCTCGCTCCGCAATGCGCGCGGCAAGCCGCGGGTCCCTGGCAATCCGTTCCCGGCACGCTTGCGTCAGCGCCGGGATCGCAGTGGCGGTGTCACCGAGCACGCGCAAGCTGCACGCCGGCATGCGCGTGTAATCCATGGACCATTTGCTTAAGTTTATTTCGCCAAAGCCGATCTCGATCATCTCGCAATGCGGCGGGTAGTACGGCGCCACCCGGCGCTCGGTGCGTTCGATAAAGTGCGTCGACTTCTCCCAATCGCGGGTGTCGAGCGAGACGATCAGATCGGCATCGCGGAACATTTCCTTGTCGCAGCTCAGATTGAGCGGATGGCGATTGGGAAAATTGAACCGCGCATGGACATCGAACACGGCGGCGCCGACGGTTTCGGCCAGCGCCACGAGATGGTCGAAGCCGCTCGCGCCGCGCGCGACATATTCGGCCATCAGCACCGGATAGTTCGCGGCAAGCAGACGCTCCGCCACGGCAGCGAGCGTCGCCGGATCCGCGGCCATGGGCGCCGGGACTTTATTGTGCGACGGCTTCGGCAGCGCAACGTCGCGCTCGAGCGGCTGCTCCTGCAGCCAGGCGTCGTAGCACATGTAGATCGGGCCCTGCGGCTCGGTCATCATTGCGGCATAGGCGCGCGCAAACGAATCCGGAACGCCCTCGATGCTCGCCGCCTGATAATCCCATTTGACGTAGTGACGAAGCTGCTCGCCATTGACGTTGGCGGTGTGGATCCAATCGATGAACGGCCGGCGCCGGCTTTCGTCCATCGGGCCGGTGGCGCCGATGACAAAGACCGGACAGCGATCGAGATAGGCGTAGTAGATTCCCATGGTGGCATGCAGCATGCCGACCACATCGTGCACGATCGCGACCATCGGCTTGCCGGTCGCCTTGGCGTAGCCGTGCGCGATCTGCACTGCGATCTTCTCGTGCTGACAGAGCAAGAGCGGCGGATCGTTGCCGCCGTAATTGACCAGCGAGTCATGCAAGCCCCGATAGCTCGCGCCCGGATTGAGCGCGATATACGGAAAACCATAGTGTTTGATCAGGTCGGCGATGACGTCGGACTGCCAGGCGCGCTTGGCATAGCGTCCCGCCGGCGGCGATTTGCCTCCCGCCTCATTCATCGTTGCGGCGCGATCATACGTTAGGCCTTCTTAGGCCTTGGCTGCCGCGTGGATCGCGGCCCGCACCCGCTGATAGGTGCCGCAACGGCAGATATTGGTGATGGCCGCATCGATATCGGCATCCGTCGGCTTCGGCTTGTCGCGCAGCAGCGCAACCGCCGCCATGATCATTCCGCTTTGACAATAGCCGCATTGCGGCACGTCGAGATCGATCCACGCCTGCTGGACCGGATGCAGCTGGCCATTTTGCGCCAACGCCTCGATCGTGGTGACGGATCGCCCCGCAAGACCCCCTGCGGGCACTTGGCATGATCGGGTGGGAACGCCGTCGATCAGGACGGTGCAAGCGCCGCATTGCGCAATACCGCAGCCATATTTGGTCCCGGTCAACCCCATCGTGTCGCGCAGCACCCACAACAGCGGTGTGTCGTCCTCCACGTCGAGATTGTAGGTTTTCCCGTTAACCGACAGCGCGATCATCGACTGGCTTTCGCTCCAGTTGATTCAAGACCAAATTTCGGCTGGCAACAGCCCTCACCAAGACGCCTAAGGCGATACTGTTTTGGTACAAATCGTCAATCCCCCGCTAAAGCGAAATAATTTTAATTCGATTCTGTATTTCGCTTTAGCTTGTTGTTCGAGCATGATCTTTTCCGAAAACCGGTGTCCACTTTTCGGGTCATGCTTTAGGACGCCAAAGTCGCCTCGGGCAGATTGCCACGTTGGCAGCCGCTCTCTTTTCAGGCGTTGCAAAGAAGGGCATGCTGCGGCCCGACACTGGCGGGTCATGCCTGTTCGGGCGGCCGGTCAGGCTCAAGATATTGAACCAGCGCTTTTTGGGAGGAAAACATGACCCATCGCATCACCCGGCGCCAGCTGAACGCCGGCATTAGCGCCGCTGTGATTTCCCCGGCCTTTTCTCCAGCATTGGGCTCGCCGGCCGCTTTTGCGCAGGGCGCCGCACCTATCAAGATCGGCTTTAGCATGGCGCAGACCGGCGCACTCGCCGGGGCCGGCCAACAGGCGCTGCTCGGCGCGCAGATTTGGGAGCAGGAAATCAACAGCAAGGGCGGTCTGCTCGGCCGACCTGTGCAGCTCGTGTATTACGATGATCAGACCAACCCTTCGACCGTGCCCGGCATTTATACGAAGCTGATCGATGTCGACAAAGTCGACCTCGTCATTGGACCGTATGGGACGAATATGGTGGCGCCCGCGCTTCCGGCTGTCATGCCGAGGGGTAAAGTGTTCATCGGGTTGTTCGCGCTCGACGCCAACCATGATTTTCACTACCCGAAATATTTCTCGATGCTGCCGTCCGGCCCCACGCCGAAAGCATCATTTACGGAAGGGTTCTTCGAAGTCGCGGCGGCGCAGAATCCGAAGCCACAAACTGTCGCGATTACGGCCGAGGATGCCGAGTTCTCACGCAACGCCGCCGATGGCGCCCGTGACAACGTTCACAAGTACGGTTTCAAGACTGTCTACGACAGAACCTATCCGCCGAACACAACCGACTTCTCGCCGATCATCCGCGCCATCCAGGCGACCAATCCGGATCTGGTGGTGATCTGTTCCTATCCAAACACCTCGGTTGGCATGGTGCAGACCGCCAGCGAGTTGGGTTTGAAGCCGAAAATGATGGGCGGCGGTATGGTCGGAATTCAGTACACCGCCATCAAAAGCAAGCTCAAAGGTAAGCTCAACGGCATCGTGAATTACGAATTCTGGGTGCCGACGCCGAAATTGATGGCGCCAGCCGCGGATTTCTTCAAAAAGTACCAGGCCCGTGCGTCTGGCATCGATCCACTCGGCTACTATCTCGGCGGCTGGGGTTACGCCTATTTCCAGGTGCTGCAACAAGCGGTCGAGGCCACCAAGAGCCTCAACGACGACAAGATCGCCGATTACCTGCGCACGCATGCCGTCAGCACGATCATGAATCCCGAGATCAATTTCGGCAAAGACGGCGAATGGACCAAATCCGGCGTGATGCAGGTTCAGTATCACGACATCACCGACAGCGCGAACCTCGATACCTGGCGCGGCATGAGCTATCAGACTGTGCTCACGCCCGCCGACCGGAAGACTGGTGACGTGATCTATCCGTACGAGAAAGCAACCGGATAAAGCTCGTGCCGCAGAGCAAGCGCAGCGCACCACAGAGTGCGCTGCGCGGCCGCCGCCCGACAGCAACAGCAAGCGCGTGGCGTGACAAGCCCTCCAGCAGGCCGCAGCGCTGCAAAATAAATATTTTTGAAGACAAATGCTTCTGCCCACCTGCCTCGTCGGCTCCTATCCACAGCCGGAATGGCTGATCAACCGCGAAAAGCTGTCCAAGCAAGTGCCGCGCGTGCGGGCCGACGATCTCTGGCTGGTGCCTCCTGATAAGCTCGAAGCGGCGCAAGACGACGCAACTCTTCTCGCCATCCGCGACCAGGAGCGCGCCGGCCTCGACATCATCACCGACGGCGAGCAGCGCCGCGAGAGCTATTCCAACCGCTTCGCCACCGCGCTCGACGGCATCGACATCGAAAATCCCGGCACGGTGATCAATCGCACTGGACGATCCATTCCGGTGCCGCGCATCGTCGGTCCGATCCGGCGCCGGCAGCCGGTGGAATTGCGCGATCTCAAAGTGCTGCGCGCCAATACCGAGCGCCAGGTCAAGGCCACCGTGCCGGGCCCGTTCACGATGGGCCGCCAAGCGCAGGACGATTATTACAGCGACGAAGAAGCGGTAGCGATGGCCTATGCCGAAGCCGTCAATGCCGAGATCAAGGATCTGTTTGCTGCTGGAGCGGACGTTGTGCAGATCGACGAACCATGGATGCAGCAGCATCCCAACAAAGCCCGCCGTTACGGCGTCAAAGCGCTCAACCGCGCGCTTGACGGGGTTAGCGGGACCGTCGCTGTCCATCTATGCTTCGGCTATGCTGCGGTGGTGCGCGACAAGCCGTCAGGCTATTCCTTCCTGCCGGAATTGGAGCAGTCCAAGGCGCACCAGATTTCGATCGAAGCGGCGCAGCCGAAACTCGACCTCAAAATTCTGAGCGAACTGCCCTCGAAGACCATTGTGCTGGGGGTGATCGATCTTGGCGATATGACCGTCGAGACGCCGCAGATCGTGGCCGACCGCATCCGACGCGCGCTCGACGTCGTGCCGGTGGAGCGTATCGTGGTGGCGCCGGATTGCGGCATGAAATATCTGCCGCGCGCGATTGCCTTCGCCAAAATGAAGGCCATGGCCGACGGCGCAGCGCTGGTGCGGCGTGAACTGAGCAAAGGCTAAAAGCCTGGTCCGTCAGACAAACGCTCGGTGCAGAAATGGCCTCCGGGCGTGCTTGGCGCTTTGGAACGAGATCAGCGAGCGTGATTGACGGTACCTTCCGTGGTTACGTAGCCGCCGATCTTGACGCACGTATCGGTGCCCGGAATTTGGACAAACCCCGCGCCAAAAGTGCTGCAGGACTTCATCCGCCTGGCGGGTTCGGATTTCGCCAAGCCTGATGGCTGAGACAATTTCGGCTTGGAATTGGGCTCGGTTAATGTCTGCGCCCCAATGCCTGGGACGCCCACTACGGCGAGCGCCACCGCCACCACGACTGCGTAGAATATCGTCCCGCGCGCCACCCAATGATTCATGCAACGTATCCTTACCACGAGTTTATCAGACTGCCCTAACGGACTGGCCGCTCCAGAGCCTTGCGGTCCCATTTCGCAAGGTCGGCCGCGGCCTCATAGGCCTCCTGCAAAAAGCCGAGCAGCAGTGCGTCGGGATCGCTCGCCTGGCGCACGGCGTCATAGGGCAAAATGAATTGCCCCAAATCTTCCTCGTAAAAACCTGCCGCAGTCTTCAGCCTGGTGTCGCCGTAACCGGCCGGCTCCGGATAGGCGTAAACGTAAAACGCGGCGCGGCCATAGCCGCCATTGCCCGGCCAGAAGCCGCAGCTCGAGACTTCGTGTGAATAGGCTTCGTCCATCACCCACTTGGAGACATTCGGCGTTTCGCCTTTGAGCGGCGGCGCGGTGCGTCCGGAAAACCGCGTGACAGCGAGATCAAGCCCGCCCCAGAAAAAGTGCACCGGGCTCGCTTTGCCGATGAAGCGCGCGCGAAATTCGGTGAAGACGCGGTTGACCTGCACCAGGGCCTGCCAGAACCTTTCGACGTAGATGCGATCATATTGCGCATGCGTGCGGTCCTGCTCGAACGGAAACGCGCCCTCGATCTCGCTCGGCATGGTCCAGATGCGTACGTCAATATCGAGACATCGGAGCGACTGCATGAAGGCAGCATAGAAATCCGCCACTGTCATGGGTTCGAGCGCCAGCACTTCGGCACGGCCGCCGCTCGTCTCGATGCGAAGCCGATGTTCGACGAAATCAAACACAACATCGAAGGTGCGCCCGCGATAGGGCATAGCCTGGGCCATCAGTCCACGCGAAGTGACGTCGAATGTTGCGTTCCACCAATGATTGATCAGCGGCGTGCAGGCGATCCGCACCTTGCCGACGATCTGCGTCCATAACAGCAGGGTCTCGCAGGTTTCGCGCCAAGCCTCAAACGGCAGATCGGGCCATTGCGAATTTGCGCTAACGCCCACGTGACTTTCTCCCCGTCGGCAAAATACTTATAAATGCTAAGGAATTATTGGCTCTCTGTCCTAGCATGCGCGAAGCTCCCGGCTCAAAGCTTTTGCAAGACTGGATCGCGCGAGCGATGGCGCGTTCGCCGGACAAGCCATGGCTGGTTCGCGCTGACGATGGCAAAATTGTTAGTTACCGGCAATTGCGTGAAATGACCGGCCGTTTCGCCGCGTGGCTTAAGCGCTGCGGCATCGGGCCGAACGATCGTGTCGCGCTGCTTGCGGACAATTCGATCGAGCAATTGCTGTGCTATTTCGGCGTGATGGCGGCGGGTGCGACGGTCTGCACCGTCCATGTGGAAATGAACCGCAATCAGCTCGGCGGCATTCTCGATCGGCTCAAACCGAAGCTCATTCTCTATCAAGACGGCTTGCGGCTGGATGAAGCGCTGGCAAGCGCCGACGCGCCGCGGCTTGCTATCGGACGCCACGACGCGCCGGGCGCCGACACGCTGTTTGGCGAACTTGCGCGCTTGACGCCGGGCGAGCCGGAAACCATCGCTCGGCCGGACGCCGACGCTGTGATCCTGTTCACCTCCGGGACCAGCGCCAAACCGAAAGGCGTAGTTCTGAATTTTCGCGAATTTCTCTCCAACATCGATCCGCTCGGCGAAGGCTTCGGCATTACTGCCGACGATCGCCTCTATGATTTCCGTCCCTTTAGCTGGGCCTCGGCGCAGCTTCTCGGCGCGCTCGCGCCGGTCAATCGCGGCGCCACTCTGGTGCTCGCCGAGAAATTCTCTACGAGTCGGTTTTTCGGCCATTTGCGCGACCATGGCGTGACGGTAGCGACCGGCAATCCGACCACACTGAACATTCTGCTCAACAACGAAATCAAGTTTGAACGCGACACCCTGCCGAAGCTGCGCTTTGTCACATCGAGCTCGGCGCCCTTGCTGCTCGACGAATGGAAGCGGTTCGAGCGCAAGTTCGGCATCCGCGTCGCCCAAGGCTACGGCGCGAGCGAGGCCAACTGGATCGCCGCCATTTCCGGCGAAGAGCGCCGCCTCGGCACCGTGGGCCGGCCATTCGCCTACCATGACTTCGCCATCGTCGACGGCGACGGGCGCCGCCTGCCGGCCGGCGAGATCGGCTATGTCGAAATCGGCGGCTGGCCCGATCATCCGTTCCGTTACCTCGCCGAAGACGGCGAGATCAGAGTGCATGCCCGCGGCCGCATCCGCACCGGCGATATCGGCTGCCTCGACGCCGATGGCTTTTTGATGCTCACCGGACGGGAAAAGGAATTGATCATTCGCGGTGGCGCCAAGATTTCGCCGCTCGAGATCGACGCCTGCCTGATGCAATGCGCCGAAGTGATCGAAGCCGCCACGGTCGGCGTCCCCGACGCGATCTATGGCGAGGAAGTCGTGAGCTATGTGGTTGCTCGCCCCGGCGCGACGCTCGACACAGAAGCGCTGTTGCAGCACTGCGCCGCCGCGCTGCCCGCTTTCAAGGCGCCGAAGGAGATCGTGCTAACGAGCGCGCTGCCGAAGTCCGAGCGCGGCAAGCTCGATCGCAAGGCGCTGGTGGAAAGGTGGAATAAAAAGGAAATCGGCGGCTTGCATGTCGCTGCCTCCCCCCTTGAGGGGGAGGCCGACGCACGCAGCGCGTCGGGAGGAGGGTCGTCTTCTCTTTCAACCCCCCTCCCCATCCCTCCCCCATCAAGCTTGCACTCGGGCGCGCGCAAGCGCGGCCCGGGTGGGGAGAGGGAGAAGTAAATTGCCGCTGGAGAATTCTACCGCCCACTCCTTGCCAACGAATGCACCCAGCCCTGCATGCGCTTCTTGGCGTTGGCGATATCGTCTTTGGAGAAGAAATCCTCCGGCCGCACCTTGTCGATCGGATAGACCGGGCGGAGAAAGTCGCTCTCATAGCCGAACGGCACCGTGGCATCGATGCCCATGCCGCCTTCGAACTGCGTGTTCGACGCGGTCCATTGCTTTTCGCCCGCCGTCATGCGCTCAGCCGGCATGAAGGTCTGACCGCGGCCGCCGGGGATCGGGTTGAGAATATCGGTACGCGGATTGACGCGGGTGGTCAGGCACCACATCACGTCGTCCATCGAATAGGGATCGACGTCCTCGCTCACCGCGATCGCAAGCCGCATGCCTTGCGAGCATGACAGCGCCGCGGCGAGGAAATTGCGCTGCCAGCCCTCGTCGATCTGATGGCGCTTTTTCACCTGGATGATGCAGCCGCCCCAATCGGTCATGCAGTACGGGATCACCACGTTCTGCACGATGCCCGGCTGGAGGCGATTGCACAGCTCATAGATCGCCGCCTCGCGCACGGTGGTGTCGATATTGTGATCGTCGAGCATGTGCACCCCGAGCGCAAAGATGATCGGCTTGGTCGCCGGCTTGCGCATGGTGATGGCGGTGACGTGCAAGGTCGGCGCCTTGTAGGATTTGCCCATATAGCCGGCCCATTCCGGGTGGAAATGATAACGGCCCTGCACGCCGGCTTCCTCGGCTTCCTTGGTTTCGAAACGGCGATCACGCGGATTGACGTAACCTTCCAGCACGATTTCGCAGTCGGCCAAGGCCATGGCGTTGACGGTGCGCGCCTTGACGAGGCGCACCGGCGCGCCCTGCACCGCCGAAGCGATGCCGATCTCGTCGCACCCCATCGGCAGGATGGCGTAATCGAAGCCGGCGCCGGCCAAGAGCGTGCAGGCCGGCGGCACACCGAAACACACCGTGATCGGCACCGGCTGGTCCTCTTTGTAGTATTTGTTCACCACCTGCCACATGTGCGAGCCGGGCGAGATCTGGAACGTGCCGACATTGCCCCAGCGGAAATTCATGCGGTTGTAGCCGAGATCGGAACCGCCCTCGAATTGCGCGCCGGTGACGCAGCGAATGCCGGAACCGACGGTGAGTTCGGGCTCGTAGGTGGTGTGCCGGATCGGCACCATCCATTCGTTGACGTCGCGCGGCGACTCGATCACGTGCTCTTGGCACGGCGCCTCGCTCTGCGGAATTTCCAGCGGCGGAATCGGATGCGACAGCGCGTAAGCGAGCTTGCGCACCCGCTCGGCATCGTCTTTCCAGCCGAACATGCGGTTGATGATCGCCATGTCGCCGAACAGGTTGGTGATCACGCGATGGTTCGGCTTGCCCTTGACGTTGTTGAACAGAACAGGGCAGCCGCCGTCCATGTGCTTTTGCAGGCCGGTGACCTGAAGGTCCGGATCGACTTCCTTGTCGGTCTCGATCAGTTCTCCGGAGGCCCGCAGCCATTCCAGCGTGCTGCGCAGGTCAAAGGCTTGGTTCGGCAATGCACCGGTTTGCTGGTCGCTGCGCGGGTCTTTGCTGCGCTCGTCTGTGCTGCGCGCTGTTTGCTGCATGAGTCACTTTCCTATTGCATAGAATGCCAGGGTCAAAACGGCTGCGCAACGAATAGCTGACGATCGCCCGCGGCATTATCGCCGAGGCGGAATAAGGCCTCGACGCACGCGACCTCGCCACGTTCTGCCACGTCATCGCGCGCATGACCACGAACCTGGACCGGATCACGTATTAGTGTGAAGCAGAACCGGAGCCGTGGTTTGCAAAGTTTGGTTTCCAAGTTAAAGGCGTGTCGGTTTGGCGCAGCCGAGCAATGTTGGTGGAAACGATCGCCTGACGGCCTTATTCTTGCCGCGCCGTAAAGCCGGGAGAACGCCATGACTGCCAGTCGCTATTGGATCGGCCTTGCCGTTTTCGGCATGCTGGCCTGGTCTGCGTCCGCCCATGCCCAAGCAGTGAAATATCCGGAAAAGCCGGTCACTATCATTTCCGACGCGCCCCCCGGGTCGACGCCCGATGTCGACGCACGCTTCATCGCCGCCGGCTTAAGCAAGCTCTGGCATCAGCAGGCTGTAATCATCAATCATGCCGGCGCCAATGGCAGCATCGCCGCGCGCGCCGCCGCCGAAGCTTCGCCCGACGGTTATACGCTGTTCATGCCGGCGCTCTCGACTTTCGTTGCGCTGCAATCGGGTGCACCCAACATACCGATCCGGCTGCCGCGCGATTTTTTGCCGATCGGATTCACCGCGGAAAATCCGATGTTCGTTGCGGTGACGCCGGGACTTGGCGTTAGTAGCCTGCCGGAATTGATCACACTCGCCAAGAAACAACCGGGAAAGATTTCAATCGCTGTGACCGGAGTCGGCAGGCTCACGCATCTCACCGGGCTCTTGTTGCAAGATCGCGCCGGAATTCAGCTCCTGCCGGTGCCCTACAATGCTGGGCCGGCGGCCGCGCTTTCCGACGTCGCCGCCGGGCGTGTCTCGATGATCATCGAAGGCTATTCGGGAATCGTCGGTGCGGTGAAGGCGGGACAGGTGAAGCTGATCGCAGTCGCCGCGGCGCAGCGATTGCCGCAATTTCCGGAGCTGCCGACGGTAGCGGAAACCATCCCCGGCTTTTCCGCGACCGGCTGGCAGGTGCTGGTGGCGCCACTCGGCACGCCGGCTGCGATCATCGATAAAGTCGACGCCGATCTCGCCAAGGTGGTCAGCGATCCGGAATTCCAGAAGTTGCTCGCCAATGTCGGCAGCTATTCGCATGCAATGAATGCCAAAGAGGCGCTTGCCTTCGTCGAACAACAACAAGCCACTTGGCTGCCAGTGCTTGAAAAAATTCCGGTGAAGTGAAATTCCCGTGAAGTGAATTCAGAGTTGCAGCGGGGCTGTTGATCCGGCCGCGAGCTGTGATAAGGCAACACGCGCATTGCTGCGTAATGGAGGTTTGCATGTTGACGCTTTATTATGCTCCGGGCGCTTGCTCGATGGCTTCGCATATCGTGCTCGAGGAAAGCGACGAAAAATACGAGCCGAAGAAGGTCGACCTCGCCGGCGGCGAGCAGCGCACTGAAGCCTATCTGAAGATCAATCCGCTCGGGCGCGTGCCGGCGCTCCGTCTCGACGACGGCAATCCGCTGACCGAGAATACCGCCATCCTGCCCTATCTCGGCAAGCGTTTCGGGCTATGGCCGACGGACGCCGTGGGTGAAGCCAAAGCGCTGTCGCTGATTGGCTTCTTCGCCACCAGCGTGCACCCCGCGCATGCCCATGTCGGACGGCCCGAGCGTTACACCGCCGACTCTTCGGCGTTCCCGGGTATCAAAGACATGGGGCTGAAAACCTTCCACACCTATCTGAAGCAGATCGACGGCATGCTCGCCGGCCGCGAATGGCTCTCCGACCGCTATTCGGTGCTCGATCCCTATGCTTTCGTGTTTTACACCTGGGGCGTGCGCCGCGAGCTGCCGATGGCGGAGCTGAAGAACTACAGCGCGCACAAGGATCGGCTGATTAAGCGCCCGGCCGCCGCGCGCGTGGTCGCGGATGAGAAGGTGAAGGTTTAGTCGGCCTCGTCATTGCGAGCGGAGCGACGAAGCAATCCGGAAGGCGGGCGATCCCACTGGATTGCTTCGCTTCGCTCGCAACGACGAATATTCACGCCGTCTTCTGCACTTTCAGTCCGAGCTCGGAAATCATACGCTCGCGCATGATGAATTTCTGGATCTTGCCGGTCACAGTCATCGGGAATTCGTCGACGAACTTGATGTAGCGCGGCACTTTGTAGTGAGCGATTTGATCGCGGCAGAAGGCGCGAATTTCTTCTTCGTTTGCACTCACGCCCGGGCGCAGCTTGACCCAGGCGCAGATCTCCTCGCCGTAGCGTTCGTCCGGCACGCCGATCACCTGCACGTCCTGAATCTTCGGATGGCGATAGAGGAATTCCTCGATCTCGCGCGGATAGACGTTCTCGCCGCCGCGGATGACCATGTCCTTGATGCGGCCGACAATGTTGCAATAGCCTTCGGCGTCGATGGTGGCGAGGTCGCCGGTATGCATCCAGCGCGCGGCATCGATGGCCTCGCGGGTGCGCGCTTCGTCATCCCAATAGCCGAGCATGACCGAATAGCCGCGGGTCAAAAGCTCGCCAGGCGTCCCGGTCGGCACGATGCGCCCTTCACGATCGACAATCTTGACCTCGATATGCGGCTGAATGCGGCCGACCGTGGAGACGCGGCGCTCGAGCGGATCGGTGGTCGAGCTCTGGAAACTGACCGGACTGGTTTCGGTCATGCCATAGGCGATGGTGATCTCGCGCAGACTCATCTTGGCGACGGCGCGCTTCATCACCTCAATCGGACAGGGCGAGCCGGCCATGATGCCGGTGCGCAGCGAGGAAAGATCGAACTTTCCGAATTCCGGATGATCAAGCTGCGCGATGAACATGGTCGGCACGCCATGCAGCGCCGTGCAGCGCTCCTCGGCTACGGCTTGCAGCGTGGCGAGCGGATCAAAACCTTCGCCGGGGAACACCATGCACGCGCCATGCGTCAGCGCGGCGAGATTACCGAGCACCATGCCGAAGCAGTGGTAGAGCGGCACCGGGATGCACAGCCGGTCCTCCGGCGTGAGGCGCATCGCTTCGCCGATGAAGAAGCCGTTGTTGAGAATATTGTTGTGCGACAGCGTCGCCCCCTTGGGAAAGCCGGTGGTGCCGGAGGTGAATTGGATATTGATCGGCTCGTCGAATTGCAGCTGCGGTGAAAGCGCGGCAATCCGCTCGGCTTCCTCAGGCCCGCCGCGTGTCATGATCTCGGAGAAGCGGAATGTTCCCGGATGCCAGGCATCGCCAAGGAGAACGACCGAGCGCAGCGACGGCAGCCGCGCCGATTGCAGCTCACCCGGCTGGGCTTGGCCGAGCTCCGGCGCCAGTTCGCGCAGCATGCCGATATAGTCCGAGGTCTTGAAGCGTTCGGCGAGGATGAGCGCCTTGCAGCCGACCTTGACCAGCGCATATTCGAGTTCGGCGATGCGATAGGCGGGATTGATATTGACGAGGACGAGCCCCGCTTTGGCGGTGGCGAATTGCGTGAGCACCCATTCGCTGTTGTTCGGCGACCAGATGCCGATGCGATCGCCGGGATCAAGGCCGAGCGTGAGGAGCCCGGCGGCAAGCTTATCGACGGCCTGCCGCAGCTCGCCATAGGTGAAGCGGACCTTCTGGTGGCGAACCACCAGCGCCGGACGCGATGCCCATTTGCCGCAGGCCTCGTCGAAAAATTGCCCGATGGTTTTGCCGATCAGCGGCTGATCGCTGGCGCCATGCACATAGCTGAGCTCGAGTCCGGCCATTTGCCGTTCCTCCCGTCATTTTAGGCACGATTATAGCGCGCAACCGGGGCGGCCGCGCCAGATGCGCGGGGCCCCCGGACCCCGCAAATGCGACGAAAGCGCCAGCCTCACGTGTCTTTGTAGGCGTGACCGCGCTTGCTAGAGTGCATAAATCAAGCCCAAACGCTCGACGAGGACGTTTCGCCGGCATGACCACGGAGCTTGCAGTCTCGCTTTGGCGCGGCGCGGAGCACGGCCGCTATGAGACCTATCGGGTTCCGCAACGCTCAAGCCAGACCGTCCTCGACGTCGTCACCTTCGTGCAGCGGCATATCGATCCGACCCTGTCGTATCGCTTCGCCTGCCGGGTCGGGGTCTGCGGCTCATGCGCGATGACGGTCAACGGCAAGCCGCGCTGGACCTGCCGCACCCATGTCGCCAAGGTCGCGGGCAACGGAAAGCTCGAAATCGGTCCGCTCGAAAATTTGCCGGTGATCAAGGATCTCACCACCGACATGCAGCCGTTTTTTGAAAAATGGCAGCAAGCCAAAGGCGCCTTTGCTCCGACGCAAACGAGACATGACGCGATCGCGCAAATCAAACCTGACACGCCGGCGAGAAAGGCCGCCGACGCGGCCATCGAATGTATCAATTGCGGCGTGTGCTACGCCGCCTGCGATACGGTGCGCTGGAGCGGCGACTATCTGGGTCCGGCGGCGCTCACCCGCGCCTGGACGCTGGTTAATGACGAACGCGACGGCGGCAATATCGCCCGACTGCAAGCCATCGCCGGCGCTGGCGGCTGCCACGCCTGCCATTCGCATCAATCCTGCCAGGAGCTGTGCCCGCAGGCGCTCAATCCGACCGCCGCCATTGCCGGGCTCAAGCGCCGGACCGCGGCGGCCTATCTCAAAGGCGAGATCAAGGTATGAACGTGCGGCTCTATGTTTGGCAGCGCGCCACTGCCGCCGTGATGGCGCCGCTGGTCATGGTTCATATCGCCGTGATCTTCTATGCGACGCGGCACGGCATGAGCGCGGCCGACATTCTCGGGCGCACGCGCGGCAGCGTCGCCTGGGCGACCTTCTATGGCTTGTTCGTGCTCGCGGTTTCGATCCACGCCTCGATCGGCGTGCGCAACGTGCTGAGCGAATGGACGCCGCTCAACGAACGGCGGATTGATGCTTGCTCGGTTTTCTTCGGGCTTGTGCTTGCGGTGCTCGGCCTGTGCGCGGTTGCCGCGGTGGTACTGCCGTGATCGAGCGCGCGCTCAAACATCGCGACAGCGCCTTGTGGATCGCTGCGATGGTGCATCGGATCTCAGGCTTGGCGCTCGCGATCTTTCTGCCGCTGCACTTTCTGACGCTCGGACTTGCGATCGAGGGCGAAGCGCGGTTGGAGAGGTTTCTGCGCTGGAGCGATCAGCCGCTGGTGAAGGCCGCCGAAATCGCGCTCGTGTTCCTGTTCACCGTGCATCTGCTCGGCGGGTTGCGCGTTCTGGTAGTCGAGAATTTCGAATGGCGCGACGGCCAGAAGCAGCTGGCCACCTTGGCGGCGGCGCTTTCCGCCCTCGTCGCTTTCGCTTTTCTGCTACGCGTGTTCTGAAAAAACTATGACCGTCGATAATCTCAAGACCGACATTCTGATCCTCGGCTCCGGCGGCGCCGGGCTGTTCGCGGCGCTGCATGCGGCCAAGGCCAATCCCGATCTCGACGTGACGGTCGCGAGCAAGGGCCTGCTCGGCAAGTGCGGCTGCACGCGCATGGTGCAGGGCGGCTACAACGTCGCGATCAATCCCGGCGATTCGATCGAACGGCATTTCATGGACACCATCGAGGGCGGCAAATGGCTGCCGCATCAGGAACTCGCCTGGGCGCTGGTTGCCATCGCGGTCGAGCGCGTGCGCGAGTTGGAAAACGAGATCGGCTGCTTCTTCGACCGCAATCCGGACGGCACGCTGCACGGCAAGGCCTTCGCCGGCCAGAGCTTCGATCGCACCGTGCACAAGGGTGACCTCACCGGCATCGAGATCATCAACCGGCTGATGGAGCAAGTCTGGGCGCGGCCGGTCCGCCGCCTGCAGGAGCATCGCGCCGTCGCATTGATTCCGGCGAAAGACGGCGCGCTCGCCGGCGTGCTGATGATCGACATGCGCAACGGGCAGTTCCGCTTCGTCCAGGCTCAGGCCGTGCTGCTGGCGACCGGCGGCGGCCCGACCATGTATCGCTATCACACGCCGTCCGGCGACAAGAGCATGGACGGGCTCGCCATGGCGCTCCGTCTCGGCCTGCCGCTACGCGACATGGAGATGGTACAATTCCATCCGACCGGACTCTTGGCCGGACCCGACACGCGCATGACCGGCACCGTGCTGGAAGAAGGCTTGCGCGGCGCCGGCGGGCATCTCCTCAATGGCGCCATGCACCGCTTCATGGCCGATTACGACCCCAAGCTCGAACGCGCCACGCGTGACGTCGTCAGTCGGGCCATTTACGCCGAGATGAAAGCCGGCCGGACCACGCCGAACGGCGGGGTTTACATCAAAATGTCGCATCTCGGTCCGGCCAAGGTGGCCAAAGAATTCAAAGGCATGGTCGACCGTTGCCGGGACTGCGGCTTCGATCTCGCCGGCGGACTGGTCGAAGTGGTGCCGACGGCGCACTATTTTATGGGCGGGCTGGTCTGTGACGTTGACACGGCGACGGAATGCGCAGGCCTTTTCGTCGCCGGGGAGGACGCGAGCGGCATGCATGGTGCCCACCGGCTCGGCGGCAACGGCGTCGCCAATTCGACCGTCTTCGGCGGCATTGCCGGCGACGTGATGCCGCGCTGGATTGAACAAAACCCCGGCCATCGCGCGCCCGACCCGGATCTACTCGCTTTCGAAGTGGCGCGGGCGGAACATCCGTTTTCGCATCAAGCCGGCGATCTCAACGCGTTGCGCCAAAAGCTGCTCGATACGATGTGGGACGACGTTGGCGTGGTGCGCGATCGCGCCAGTATCGAGCGCGGCCTTGCCACGCTCGGCGCGATCGAAGCGGAACTGCTCGCCACCGGGATCGCTGATTCCGACCGCCGCTTCAATTTGACTTGGCACGATTGGCTCAATCTGCGTTCGCTGTCCGAGATCAGCCGGGTGATTGCGCTCGCGGCGGCTCGGCGCGAAAATTCGCGCGGCGCGCATTACCGTTCCGATTTTCCGGACCCCGGGGATCTGGCAACTTCGACCTTCACGGTGGCGCGCCAGAAAGCCGGGCGGATTGAAATGACCGACGCGCCGGTCCAGTTCACGCATGTGAAACCGGGCGAGACACTCATACGCGATCCGATCGCGGCCGAATGAGGCAATGCTGAGATGATTCCACTCGCTTCGATTCAACGCACCGCCGAGGAACTGATGGCGAAAGCCGCCATCGAAATCCCGCAAGATTATCTCGATGGGCTGCGCCGCTGCGCCGATACCGAAACGGGCGATCTGTCGGCCTTCGTGATCAAGGCGATGCTGGAGAACTACGAAGCGGCCAAAGAGGATCGCCGCGCCATGTGCGGCGATACCGGCCTGCCGCGCTGGTACGTGAAGATCGGCAATGAGGCGCGGATCGAAGGCGGCCCGGTTGCGCTCGAAGCGGCGTTGCGCCGCGCCACGGCGCGGGCGACCACGGCGGTGCCGCTGCGGCCCAACCGCGTGCATCCGTTATGGCGAACCGACCATAACAACAATGTCGGGATCAACGCTCCGGAGATCGAATACGCGTTTCACCCCGATGCCGACTGGATCGAACTCACTACCGTGCACAAAGGCGGATTGTTCGGCACCGATTACCGCATGCTGTTTCCCGGCGACGGCATCGAAGGCATCAAGCGCTTTTATCTCGACACGCTCATTGGCTTCGGCAAGCGCGGGCTTGCCTGCCAGCCTGCCATTGTCGGCATCGGGCTCGGCGGCTCCAAGGACATCAGCATGGTGCTGGGCAAACAGGCTTCGTGCCTGCGCATCGTCGGATCGCGCAATCCCGACCCGCGCGTCGCCGCGCTGGAAGAGGAATTCAAGGAGCTCGGCAACAATATCGGCATGGGCGCGATGGGCTTTGTCGGCTCATCGATGGTGATCGATTGCCACATCGAGGTCGGCTACTGCCATACCGGCGGTATGCCGATGTCGGTGCACATGTTCTGCCTGTCGTCCCGCCGCGCTTGCGCGCGGATCACCGCAACCGGCAATGCGACGTACCGCACCGATCCGATGTGGTTCACCGACTACATGCGTCGCGAAACCATCGAATGGGGGCGGCAAACCGCGGAGGCGGCGGAATAAGATGGCTGCGCTCAAGACCGTCCGTCTCAATCTGCCGGCGCGCACCGAAGATATGCGCGGGCTTGAGATCGGTTCGGTCGCTTATCTGACCGGCCGGCTCTTCACCGCGCGCGAAGGCGTCTACCAGCGCGCCATCGGCGACGGTTTCGGCATGCCGGCTGGCAGGGACGCGCTCGGCATCACCAATTTCCATTGCTCGCCAGCGGCGAGCATCAATCCGGACGGCAGCTACACTGTCGGCGCGGTGACGGCCACCGCATCGTTCCGTTTCGCGCAATGGCTCGACGGCTGGTTTAAGCTGTCCGGCTGCAACATCATCATCGGCAAAGGCGGCATGACCTCGGAGGTCTACCGCCAATCCTTTGTGCCGAATAACGCGATCTATCTGACCACGGTCGGCTATGGCACCGGCGCCCTGCTCGGTCGCGGCATCAGGCGTGTCGCCGGCGTCTACTGGCTTGAACAGCTCGGCCTCGCGCAAGCGGTGTGGGTGCTGGACGTGGAAAATTTCGGTCCGTTTCTGGTCGAAAGCGATCTTGCCGGCAACAGCCTGTTCGAGCGCGAGAACGCCAAGATCGCGCCGGGGCTGGAGCAACACTATGCCGGCACCAAGCCGGCGACGCTGCGCCGCTACGGCGAGACCGACGACAAGACCAAGGAAGTGATTTGATCAGTCGCGGCGCAATGGGTGGTCCGCCATCCCTTGTCGCTCGCTGCGCTTGCAGCTTAGGGTAACAATGCGCAATGACGATTGATCGGAATGAAATGAACCAACGTCTCATTAAATTTGCTGAGGGCCCAGACATTCGTTTCTGGCGCGCCGATTACGATCAGCCCTCATTTGCAGAACGGGTCTTTGGATTGATTTGGGAACTCGAAAGCGAAGTGAACAACGGTGGCTTTCACCAGTACTTCTTGAACAGTAGCGGCACGCTGGCGCCCGATGTTGTTGATGCTCTGAAGGCGATCGGAGCGACAGCAACCGCTGGCATCGCGCAGCAGGCTCTATCAGTAGTCGGCACGGATATTTCTTGGACAGACGATGCGACCCGGCAGGCCCACATCCGTCAATTATCTTCGCAAGCTATGGAAAAATTGAACGATTTGGACCGAGCATTCTATGCCTATCCAGATGATCTGACGGCGCTACTCTACCGTTACGTCATCGAGCATCGAAGCGAACTTTGCGCCCCGGCCGATTTTTAGGCGGGCTGGGTGGTTGCCTGAGGTGAGATCACACCACCCGAATGAAGGGCCGCGCTCCGGTCGGATCGACCTCCACCTCGGCGCCGTTCGCGATTGTCTTGGTGATGTCGCAGTCGAAGCCGGAAATCATGGTGAAGTCGGCGAGCGCGGCGCCTTGCACCATGATCGGGTTGGCGCGGTTGAGCACCAAAGCCGCGGGCATCACCCCGCGTGCTTGCATCTCGTGCAGCATCCAGGCGGTGGCGACCCCACCCTTGGCCGCGTCCAGCACCAGCACGCGGCCGACATAGCTTTCGCCGGCGAGCTTGTGCTCCGGCCGCGAGAACACGCCGGCAATACGATCGAGGTCGTAACGCGCCGAGAAACCGTCGCTCGCGACCAGCGCCGTGGCGCGCACTTTGCGGCCCATTCCCGCGGCGGCGTAAAAGATTTTTTGCGTCATCCCTGCCATTCATTTTTTTGTTTGAGCATGATCTTATCCGAAAATCGGCATCCACTTTTCGGGATCATGCTGTAAGTTTCCCGCCGGCGCAGGCCGCTTCGACGCATTGCGCCATCGAAAGGAGCACCGGGCGATAGCCGTAGCCGCCGATGATGTTCACGAGCTTTGCCGAATTTGTCGCCAGACCATGCCAGCCATTGGCTTCCGCGATTTCCCGCGCATAGCTTTGATAAAAGCACATGCCCGACAGCACCGTGCCGCCCGCCGCTTCGATGCGCGCCGTGAGCCCCAAGCGATCGCAATCGGGCTTGACCTGCGGGCTCGTGACCGCGAATAGCGGGATTTCGGCGTTGCGCCCGTCGAGCAAACCGGCGAGCGACTGCATTTCGATGAGGCTGAGTTGCGGCGCCGAGAACACGACGAGGTCGACGGCACCGATGTCCTTGGCGTAGCCCGTTTGAAAGGCGCGGATATCGGCTTCACCGATCGCACGCGTCGGCAAAGCGGACCCTTCGGGAATCACATCGGCCAGCCGCATCGCCTCCGGCGTAACGCCGGCGATGTGAAACAGCGCCACCGAGCCGAAGCTCGCCAGCGCGGCGCCAAAATGTTTGAGTTCATCCGGGCCGGGCACGCGGTCGACGCCGACCAGCGCCGGCACTTGCGAGTAATCGCCGGTCAGGCGGCCGACAATGCCGCCGAGCGCACCCCAATCGCTGAGTTCGCGCGGCGTCGCCGACAGTTCGACCACCAAAGTCGCCTGGCGTTGCGCATCGAGATGATAACCGTAGCGCGGCGTGCGTCCGGTGAGGCCCGCGCTCAAGGCCGAGGGTCCGCCTTCGAAATTCGAGCGCGCGCCACACACGCTGTTGCAATAGATCACGACGCCGGTGTCGCCATAGGCAACGTGCTCGCCGCGCACCGGCGGCATGATGGTCTGATAATTGATGCAGGTGTCGGTCATCAGCACACCGAGCGCCTCGAAGGCGGCGATGGCGCGGCGCTCGAGATCGAGCATCCATGGCTGCTGCTTGAGCTTTTGCGCTTGCGCAAAGTCGGTGCCGCGCGGATCGCTGATGGTCGGCACCCGCACCTGCCGCTGCACTACCGGCAGCGCGGCCCAGTGCTCCAGCCATTCCACCCCGGCGCGGCCGAGCGATTCGGTATCGGCCATGATGTGGGCCTGCGTGACCGACACGAAATCGGCAGCGCCGAGATAGTCGCCGACTTTGATTTGATGCTCGATCGCCCATTGTCGCAGCCGGCCGAATTCGCCGCCGCGGATCGCTTGTTCTTCGTCGCTCAGCTTCACGGTGATGGCGCCGCGGTTAAAGCATGACCCCGAAAAGTGGATTGCCGGTTTTCGGAAAAGGTCATGCTCAAAAATTTATCCGCCGGCTTATTGTCCGACGATGCCGGCCGCCTTGATCAGGGGCACCCACTTGTCGACTTCGGCATTGACCAATTGGCGGAGCGCCTCGGGCGAACGCTGCTCGGGCGGTGGGACGTCGGCGCCGATTTCGGCCAGCCGCTTGGCGATAACTGGATCCTGCATCGCTTTTTGCACGGCGCCGTTAGCCTTCGCCACGATCGCGGCCGGCGTTCGTTTCGGTACGAACAATGCGGTCCAGGCCACGGTTTGCAGCTTCGGCAGTCCGGCCTCGTTCGCCGACGGCACGTCCGGAATCGATGGCGCGCGTTGCGGAATGGTGACGACGATCGGATTCTCGCTGCTGTTGAGAATATGCGGCGTCGCGGTGACAACCTGATCGAACAAGAGGTCGATCTGGCCGCCGAGCAGATCGTTGGTCGCCTCGGACAGCCCGCGATAGGGGACGTGAACAACGTCGGCGCCGGTCAGATGGTTGAACAAAAGAAGCGTCAAATGCGAGATCGAACCGATCCCGGCGCTGCCCATCGTGGTCTTGCCCTTGTTGGCTTTGGCATAGGCAATGGTCTCGCCGAGGCTGTGTACGGCTAGCGTCTTGCGGGTCACCAGCACCATCGGCGTCGAGGCAACCAGAATGACCGGCTCGAAATCGGTTCGCGGATCGTATGCCAGGTTTTTGTAGATGCCGAGGCTCGCGGCATGCGTGCCGAGATTGCCCATCACCATGGTGTAACCGTCGGGCTCGGCGCGCGCCACGCGCGTGGCGCCGATCGTACCGCCGGCGCCGGTAACATCTTCGACCACCACTTGCTGGCCGAGCATGGGACCGATCGATTGTCCGATGAGGCGGGCCAGAATGTCGGTCGGCCCGCCGGCCGCGAACGGCACCACGAACGTAATCGGCCGGGTTGGATAGCGGTCTTCGGCGTTTGCGCTATTGACGGGTGGGACGGCGGCGGCCGCGATCAACAAACAAACAATTGCAGCGAGAAGAGGATGAAACCCGCGAAATGCGATCATTTTTCTCCCCGGCACGGAAACAAATTCAACTCTAGGGAGACGTGAGACTGAGTCAATGCGGCG
>DASXJB010000236.1:0-4733 GCA_036497645.1 Xanthobacteraceae bacterium | reverse complement strand
TTAGCCACCACCGCCTCAAGCGCGCTGCGGTCGATCGCACTCAATTGAATGTTCGTTCGCTCGTGCATTCCTCAGACTCGCACACGCGAGTCCGGCAGGGAATCCCTGAGCGAATCGAATTGTCAGATTTGGTCCACTAGGACTATCTGGACTCCCACTTGCGCGGGAATGAGCGGACGGCGGTCGCAGGATCGCGACTGGCGTTTCGACTGTCCACTGCGACGGCGCGGCTTTTCATATTGCCGTACATGCGACGCAGACAGCGCTTGAGCACTGCGATGTCCTTGGCGGACAATCCAGCAATCGCCGCCGCCTCGAAGTCGAGCGCGATCGGGATGAGATGGTTCACGAACGATTGTCCCTTCGCCGACAGCTTGACTGCAACCTCGCGGTTGCTGTTGACCGAACGCGTGCGCGTCACCAGGCCTTTGCGGATGAGGCGTGTGACGAGCCGCGACAAGGTCGAGACTTCAATGCTCGTCAGATCAGCGAGATCAATCTGCCGCTGGCTGCCGTGCGACGCCAGCGCCGCCATCACGCGCCACATCGCGATGCTCAGTCCGTGTTCGGCGAGGGCGTCGTCGCCGAACTGTTCCGCAACAATCATTCCGACGCGGTTGGTCAGGTAGGGCAGGTAATCGCCGAGTTCGAGTTTAGCAGAGGCTGTCACGGGCTAAACCATCCATCGAGGCTATATTATTGCATTTACAACAGATGCAATGTCAACTATTATCAATAAAGCAGCTATGCGCGCCGGCGGGCGGTAACCAGGCAATAAGGGAGGAAGCGATGGATTTCGGCTATTTCACGCTGAGCGACAATCACTACGAAAACAACACACGCTCCTCGAACCAATTCGTCGCCGACATCACCGCAGAAGCACTCTACGCCGAGAAGGTCGGCATGCACTCGGCCTGGATCGGCGAACATCATTTCAATTCGCTCGGCGTGCTGTCCTGTCCGGACATGGTGCTCGCTTATGTCGCGGCCAACACCACGCGGCTTCGCCTTGCGCCTGCGGTCAACGTGCTGCCGCTGCATCATCCGATCCGCGTCGCCGAGCAATGGGCGACGCTCGATCTTTTATCCGGCGGGCGCGTCGATTTCGCCTGCGGCCGCGGTTACGACAAGCGCGAATATCTGCCGTTCCACGTTTCGTTCGAGGACAATCAGGGTATTTTCGAAGAAGGCCTCGAGCTGGTGCGCGAGCTGTGGCAGGCCGAAGGCCGCATTTCGCATCACGGCAAATATTATTCGTTCGACGACGTGCGCATCACGCCGAAACCGATCCAGCGGCCGTTGCCCACTTATGTCGGCTCATTCTCCAAGCCGTCGATCGAACTCGCGGCGCGGCTCGGCTGCGGCCTGATCGTGGCGCCGTTCGCCGCGGCCATGAGCTTCGGCGGACTGAAGCAGGTCGCCGACCTCTATCACGAGACCTGCGCCAAGTACGGCAAGACGCCGGGCCGGCTGATGTGCAGTTACTTCACCCATTTCGCCGACACCAAGGCGGCCGAGGACGCCGCACGCGCCCGCCAGATCCGCTACTACAAGGAATGCGTGATCCCGGCCTTCCCTGGCGATCCGAAATCGGCGCCGCCGAGCTATCGTTATTTCATCGATATCGTCGACCGGCTGCACAAGGTGAAGCCGGAGGATCTGACGGAAAATTCCGTGCTGCTCGGCTCCTCGGCGCGCATCACCGAGACCTTGAAGAAGGTGGAAGCCGCCGGTTTCGCCGAAGTGATCCTTTACGTCAATGTGGGGCTAAAGCCGCACAATCAAGTCAAAGACGAGATGGCCCGCTTCATGGCCGAGGTGGCGCCGTCATTCGCCGACGGCCGCAAGATCGCGGCGGCGTAGGGCGTAATCTGAATCTGTGGCTGCGCCGCTGCGCCCCTCGCAATGCGGGATGAATCTCCTGGAGGGCCTTCTCCTGGTCTCTTGCTTCAAACCGATGTCTGAGCTGCGGAAACTCACTTACGACTAAGTACAATGACCCCCATCATAACATTCCTCATAATAGCAATATGAGCGCCAGCTAAACTTTGCCGTGCTTGTGGGAACTCCGGAATTGCGCGACACTCGGCGCGGTTTCGGGCGGGGGGAGCCCAGCGTTGTGTCGGCAGTCGTAGCGCTTGCAGAGCAGGGCGCCCGAGCGACCGTAGAACCGGTCGCTAAACAAGTCATTGAACAGGCCACTGAAAAGGCCACAGAACGGCTCAGTGAATCTGGGCCGCTGCTGATCAGCAGCTCGTCCGAGATCCATGGCTCAGTGCGCAGCGACACCATCGTGCAGCGGAACTGCACGTTGCATGTGCGTGGCAATCTTCTCGGCACCTTGACCATCGAGCCCGGCGCCAGCGTCGTCGTCGATGGCTCGGTTGACGGCCGGATCATCAACAAAGGCGGCCGGCTCCTGGTCCACAACAAAGGGCTTGCCGCCTGTGTCACGGTCGAAGGGCCGGTCGAAGCCGAGGCTTGCGGTACCTTGAAAATCAACCTGACAAATCTCGCCGCGAACTACGAGAGATTAGCCAAACGCACCGAAGCGGAATGCGCCGCGGTGGTGCGCGCCGACGCCTATGGCTGCGGCATCGGCCCGATCGCCGGCGCGCTTTGGAAATCCGGCTGCAACACCTTCTTCGTTTCCAATCTTGCGGAAGCCAAAAGCGTGCGCGCGGTCGCGCCGCAGGCGGCGATTTACGTGCTCAACGGCTTTTGTTCCGGCGCCGGAACGGCCTTCGCCGACATCAATGCGCGGCCGGTGATCAACAGCGCCATCGAGCTTGCCGAATGGGACGTGTTTGTCGGCGCGCAGGCATGGGAGGGCGGCTGCGCGCTCAATGTCGATACCGGCAACAGCGGGCTTGGCCTGTCGCTCGAAGAGGCGACCGCCTTTGCGCCGCGGGTGCAATCGCTCAATCACGGCGTCGCGCTGTTGCTGAGCCGGCTGAACCATGCGGCGGCGCCCGACGATCCACGCAATGAGCGGCAGCTCGAAACCTTCCGCGAGTTGCGCCGGCTGTATCGCGGCATTCCGGCCTCGCTTGCGGATTCGTCCGGCATTTTCTTAGGGAGTAAGGCCCATTTCGATCTGGTGCGTGCGGGCAGCGCGCTCTACGGCATCAACCCGACGCCGCGCACTGCCAATCCGATGCTGCCGGTGATCGAGCTTTCGGCGCGGATCGTGCAGGTCCGTGAATTGTCCGCGCCGGCATCCGATAACGGTGCGCGCGCCAAGAACGGCGTCAAGCGGCGCACGCGACTTGCGCTCGTGTCGCTCGGCCATGCCGACGGTTATCCCCGCCCAGCGGGCGATTCCGCCACGCCATTGCAGGTCGTGATCGGCGGGCGGCGCTGTCGGGTCGCGGCCGCGCCTTCGATCGATCTCTTGCCGATCGACGTCACCGATCTGGATCGCAGTGTGGCGCGGTTCGGCGCCATGGTGACGCTGATCGGCGACGGCTTCGCAATCGATGACCTCGCAGCGGCAAGCGGGTCCACCGGGCGCGAAATCCTAAGCCGGCTCGGCCGCCGCTTTCACCGCATTTACTACGCGACGTGAGACTGAACTTTTCGGCAGAGAGTGCAATACAGGGTGCAACAAGGGTGAAGGAGTAATGGAGATGTTTGGAAAGACCAAAGACGGCATGCCGGATGAGCTTCGATCGCCAGCGCCGGTGCAACACTTTCATAGCGCGGCGCCCACGCCCGCGGCCGCCGAATCGGGCAACGGCGTTTCCTCGATCAGCGCCGGCATGACAGTGATCGGCAAGATCGCCGGCTCGGGCGCGGTGAAAATTCTCGGCCGCGTCGAAGGCGAGCTGCACGCCTCGACGGTGCTGATCGCCGACGGGGCCGAGGTCGAGGGCGACGTGGTGGCCGAAGAGCTGACGGTAGGCGGCCGGGTCAAGGGCACGATCCGCGCCAACCGGGTGCGGCTCAACAGCACCGCCATCGTCGAAGGCGACATATTCCATCGCTCGCTGGCGATCGAGGAAAACGCGCGCTTCGACGGAACCTCGCGCCGCGACGACAATGCAGCCGATAAGCCACGTGCGGTGGCGGCCCGGCCGCAGGCCAGCGCTCATGCGCTGGTCGGTGACGCGGGACGCAAGCTCAACGGCGCGCCGGAGAAAGATGCGCAGGCTGCGCCGACTGCGGGTTAAGCGTACAAAGTAGCCCGGATATCGCGCGGTTATATTTACCTCTCCCCGCCATGCGGGGAGAGGTCGGATTGCGCGCAGTAATCCAGGTGAGTGGGCGTAACCCCGATTATGAGACGAGCGGCAACGTCCCCTCATCATACCGATGCCACGCATCGCGTTCATTTTTATGACGGCGGCCGAAGGTCGCCTATGCCTTCTCCCCGCAAACGGGGAGAAGGAGGCAAAGAGCTTCCGCGGTGACAGAAGCGTAGCGCGCTTTACGGCTCGAGCTCGGTATCCCAGTAGAGATAATCGAGCCAGCTGTCGTGCAGGTAATTCGGTGGGAACAGCCGGCCGTTGCGGTGCAGGTGCTGCACGCTGGGCTGGAATGGCCGCTGCGACGGCCACATCTTGGCTTCCTCCGGCGTCATACTGCCTTTGCGCAAATTGCAGGGCGAGCACGCGGCGACGACATTATTCCACACCGTGTGACCGCCGCGCGAGCGCGGCAGCAAATGATCGAAGGTGAGATCGTCGCGCGTCCCGCAATATTGGCAGGAGAAACGGTCGCGCAGGAAAACG
>DASXJB010000235.1:0-4276 GCA_036497645.1 Xanthobacteraceae bacterium | reverse complement strand
GCAACCTCTCCGACGACAACGCGAACCATCCTCCCAGAACGAACAAGGAACATAGTTCACGTATTGTTCCAAAGTCAAGTGACTTCCCAGATGGGAGGCGCTAAGTACCTATGACGTACCTAGAAGCGCTTTCTGTGAGAGCAAGTTATTGCTATTGCTAAAAATCCTGCGGCGCAGCCGGTAAAGCGGGATGACGTGGTCACCCTTTTTCACCGAAGTCACTCCGGCGCCGGTCTCGACGACGACACCCGCCCCCTCGTGGCCAAGAATGGACGGGAACAAACCTTCCGGATCGGCGCCGGACAACGTGAATTCATCGGTGTGACAGACACCGGTCGCCTTGATTTCGACCAGGACCTCGCCGGCGCGCGGACCGTCGAGCTGAACAGTGGTGACTTCGAGGGGTTTGACGGGTGCAAATGCGACGGCGGCGCGAACATCCATGAGGTCGTTCCTCGGTCTTCAAATCGCGCGTACGCGCGGCTCAGCTTTGCTCCGGCGGAATGACGATCTGCGTCTGAATAACGAGAGCGCACAGTCTGCCGTCGCCGCGCGTAATACGCGTCTGCCACACCATGGTGCTGCGGCCGCGATGGAGTGGCGTGCATTCGGCGCGGGCGACATCGCCGACCGGGACGCTGGCGAAGAAATTGGTCTTGCTTTCGATGGTCGCGGTGCGGCCGCCCTTGGGCAGATTGGCGATGGTGGCAGTGCCGCCGAGATTGTCGGCGAGCGCCATGACCGCGCCACCATGGAGCGCGCCAAAGCGGTTGTTCAATTCCTCGCGAACCGGAAGCTCGGCGATGACCTTGTCAGGAGAAACATGAGTCACTTTCATGCCGATCAAGGCGGCAAACGGCGGCTGGATTTGTGCTTCCGGATTGATAACAAAATTCATGATGGGCTCTCCGCGAACCGCTTCGCTGCGGGCATGGCCGTCTTAATAGCAGAGCGCAGCACAGGCAGGCACCCCCGCCGCGGCCGCGGCGGGGGTGCAAAAGCCAATGCGCCGAAACTCGATTGCTCGCTAACGCGGTTGCGGTACGACGCGCATGTAAGGCTTCAGCGTCTTCCAACCGTTAGGATAAAGCTTCTTCGCCTCGTCGTCTGTCACCGCGCCGGTGAGGATGACGTCTTCACCCTGTTTCCAGTTCGCCGGCGTCGCGACGCGATGCTTGGCCGTGAGTTGCAGCGAGTCGATGACCCGCAGCACTTCATCAAAATTCCGGCCCGTCGTCATCGGATAGACGAGGACAAGCTTGATCTTTTTGTCCGGGCCGATCACGAACACGTTGCGCACCGTCTGATTGTCGGCTGGCGTGCGGCCTTCTGAGGTCCCGGTCGTGCTCGCCGGCAGCATGTTGTAGAGCTTGGAAATTTTCAGATCGGTGTCGCCGATCATCGGGTAGTTCGGGGCGAAACCGACAACATCCTTGATGTCGCCCGACCACTTCTTGTGGTTGTCGACGGGATCAACCGACAGGCCGATGATCTTGACGCCGCGTTTGTCGAATTCCGGTTTCAGTCGCGCCATCGTGCCGAGTTCGGTGGTGCAGACCGGCGTGAAATCCTTTGGATGCGAAAACAGCACCGCCCAATTGTTGCCGATCCAATCGTGGAAGCGAATTTTGCCTTCTGTGGTCTCGGCCTCGAAATCTGGGGCGGTATCATTAATCTGAAGTGCCATAGAAACCTCCCTCTGGGATCATCCGGTGTGCTGGCCTCGTGACAATATGTACGGCGCGGCGGGCGTGAATGCCAGCCTTGCTCATGATCCTTTGCGTCCGGACATTATTTGCTCGTTCGGAACGCCGACATTGCAATAATGTGCTGTTAATCAGGCCAAATCAGCAACAACGGTCTTGGAGCTCATTCTACGGCGTCGGCGCGCCGGACACGAGCATCGCCACACCGAGCGGATAAGGATTGGGCGCGACAGAACTCGACGCGATGCCGTGACTTTGCCTTACCGACGCCCCTAGCGGGCCACCCTTGCATGTCATTGATCGCCTCGCGCCGGACCAATGGGCGGGGCCTCGGAACAACCCCACGCCATAAGCGTTCTAAAGTCAGCACGGGCAGCGATTATGGCATTTTCAGCTCGCAGACGGGTCCATGTCGGCTTGATCGCCAGGCTGATCGAGCGCTCGCCGATCGCGGCTGCCGGGCTTTTGCCGCGCGGGGCTGCGCGTCGCCGTGCCTTCCTCGATTTACCGGCCGGTTATGAGGCCGTTGACCTTTTTATTCTTGACTGGCTTGCCGCTGAGGCCTTGCGCAGCCGTCGGAATCATCTGCCGCTTTAAGCGGCAAAAGCCGCAGCTATTGGGTTGTTGTCCCTGGCGCCGCCGTGGTCGACAGGCCGACGGTCCGGCCTGGAAATCCCGCCACGTCGAAATAGCGCGTTTGCCCGACCTGTTGCATGTCGAGGACGGTCATCAGGCCATTCGCCGCGGGCTCGGATGTGAGGACGTGGCTGGAGACGTCGGGTAGCGCGCCCCCAGGCAGCGCCTCGGACAGCACCCGTCCGATAAGCTTGCCTTTGTCGCTGACGTCGAGATGCATCAGCTGCGCGATCGTGCGGCCCAGATCCGCATTGCTCGCCGGCGCGGGGTCGACAAACTGCGCTTTGAAATCGGGTCCCTGCATGGCCATGAAATTCCACGTATCGGCGCGGCTGAACGAGCCATGCATTCCCTGACCTTGCTGCAACACAGCATCGGCGACTTCGACGGTGCAGCGCACCGGTTCGCCGCAGACGGTGTCGAACGAACGGAAACTGATCGCGATCGCCGGATGCGGGGTGATTGCGGAGCCTTCCAGCGCAATGTCATCGAGCGTTAGCGTGCCGGGGAATTTGCCGAGCTTGGAATCGACGAATATTCCGCTGACGTAATCCTGCGTCAGCAGGACATCGATGATCCGTTTCGCCATCGTCTTGTCACCGTCGGGCACATAAATCAGATCCGAGCCGCCGTTCGCGGCAACGACCACCTTCGGCTTGTTGCGATCGCCGCCGATCAGCCCATTACCGTTCTTGCTGTGCTCGCCTTCGCCAATGGTCCAGTAACCGTCGTCCGGGTCGATGAGCGACAGATTAAGCGCGTGCGCCAGATCGAGCGCGACGAAACCTAACGGCAAATGACCGGGCAGCGTGTCTGCGAATTTTCCTTTGACGGTGGAGCTGGTGTGGCTCTCTTTCGAAATGGTGGAAAAGCCGTGATCCGAGGTTGCAATGATATCGGTTGTATCAAGAAGCCCGAGCTCGTTGAGCGTCGAGCGGATGCGGGCCAGATCGTCATCAGCATTGCGGATCGCAGCGAGCGAGGTTGGACCGTTAATGCCCGGCGTGAGCATGTTTAAGCTGTCACCTTGATTGTGTTGCGTGCCGTCCGGATCGCGCGACCAGAACACCAGAACAAACGGCTTATTGCGCTCTTTGAATATCGGCAGCACGACCCGCGTCGCTACCGAAGCAAAATAGTCCTGTTGCGCGACATTGGCGCTCAAGGTGCCGGGCTTGGCGACATTACCCGGAATGCCGTTGGCCCCGCGGGTTGGTGCGGCGAGCGGTACGCTGACAGTTTTTAGTCGTTCGCTCACTTCTGCCGAGAGCGGAATGCCTTTCGCCGTGCCGGTCGCATCGTCGATCAAAATGGTTTGCTCGCCGGTGCGTTCGGCCGGATCGAACACCAAAGCAGGTCCAATCTTTCCGATTGAAGCCGTGCTGTAGCCCTTGTCGCGAGCGAGCTTGAGGATCGTTGCTTCGTCAAGATAATTGCCGGCAAAGTGCTCGTCGACATCGCCGAGCACGACATCGCTCTCCAGGAAGGGTGTGAGGCTACTGCCCGCGCCGGGAACCTCGAAGCCGGTATAGATTGTGTTGGAAAAGGTGCCGGTGTCGCCGAGCATGTGGCCGGTCGCCATGCCGGAGGCGTTGGCCATGGTGAAGGTCGGGAACAGCGCGTGGCTGTTGCGCAAGCTCACTCCCTGCCTCGCCATGGCCGCCATTGTCGGGGCGGTGTTGTCGTCGACCATGCGGAAGCGCAAGCCGTCGGCAATGAATAACACGACGCTGTGCGGCCGCGCGGCCTGCGTCTGCGCCAGAGCAGGCGAGTCTAATGTCGCTTCTGCCAGGGCCATTTGCAGGATTGCGGCGGCAAGGACAACCGGTCGGCGCATTGGCGGGCTCCGAACAAAGAGCGGGGATTTCACCGTTGTGACGAGACCAGATGACAGTGTTGTGACGACGCTTTTATTGAACATGGAAGAAAGTTGG
>DASXJB010000234.1:0-8398 GCA_036497645.1 Xanthobacteraceae bacterium | reverse complement strand
GTGCTGCGCGACGATGAGACTCTGGCGGGCATTGACCAGCACCTGCTCCGCAATGAGCACATCCTGAGTGGTACGCTGGCCGGCCATCGCCTCGTTGCGCACGCCGGTAAGCGCGCGCTCAGCCGCGTCGTTCTGGCGCTGAGCCGCTTCGATTTGCGCCTTCGCGGCTTGCAGCTGTCCCCAGGCCTGGACGACATTGGCGCGCGTCTGGTCGCGGACGTCATCGACGTTCAACCGCTGCTGGCTGAGCGACTCTTTGTTGAGGCGGATCGCGGAATATTCCGCGCCACCCTGATAGATCGGCACCGACAAGTTGAGCATGACCGTGTCGGTGAGCTGATGCGGGGTCAGAAGCTGCGGAAACACGCCGTATTGCACATTGTATTGGGCCGCGAGCGTGGGAAACAGCGCGCCTTCGGCGATCTTGACCTGCAGCTGCGCGACATCGACACCGTACAAAGCCGCGATGACGGACGGGTTCTCCGCCGCGCCGGCAGCAATCGCGGCCGGGAGCGTCGAAGGTGCGATCCGCTCGACCGAGGAGACCGGAGAAAGATTGCCCGCATCGACGCCGATAATGCGCCGGTAATTGGCGCGTGTCGTGGTCAGCGTCGATTCGGCGCCGTGCAGGGTTGCCTCGGCGGCCGCCAATTGCGCTTCAGACTGCGCGACATCGGTGTCCGTCACTTGGCCGGCGGCAAACCGATTGCGGGTGTCGTTCAGCGTGCGTTGCAGAACCCGCACATTGTTCTGCTGCACTTCGAGATTGGCGCTGTCGCGCGAGATGTCCATGTAAATCGTCGCCGCGGCCAGCAACACCGATTGCTCCATGACGCGCAGTGTCTCGCGCGCCATCGCCACCTGACTCTCCGCCGTGCGCACCCGATTCGCGGTCTGCTGCCCATTGAACAATGTCTGGGAAACGGTGGCGCCGACCGAGCGTGGGGTACTGAGGCCCTTGGCCGCAAACGACGCGCTATTCGTCAGGAATGGCGGGGTCGGTGGAATGATCTGCTTTATGTCGGTGTACTCTCGGCCGACAGAAGCATTCGCGGAAACGTTCGGGCGATACCCGGACAGCGCCTGGGGCACGCCTTCGTCGGATTGGCGCACGATGGCGCGCTGCGCGTTGAGCTGCGGATTATTGGCATAGGCGCGCGCGAGCGCCTGTTCGATTGTTTCCGCCGCTGCCGCGCTGGCCAGCCCCAAAACAGTTGCGGCAACAAGCATGATTGTGAGCGGAACCGTAGCGGCGGGCGGCTGCTGACCCCGTCTTTGCGGAAGGTCTCGCCGCGCCCGCGGAATCATAATCCACTCACCGCCCGTCCCAATCGGCGGACCTTATCGTGGTGAGTTTGCCCTTACAAGCGAACCGCGGTTACAGGCCAAGCGAGATGTCGGCGCGCCGACTTTGCGCGCGGCGGGCGAGCAAGCGCAGTTCGCGCGCGCCGAACATCAGTGTCGCCAGCATCAGGGGCAAAAAGAAATCGAGCACGCGGAACGTGACGAGCGCCGCGAGCAGTTCCTCGCGTGGATATTGCGGCAGTCCGATCAGGACCGCCGCTTCGACGACCCCGAGACTTCCCGGCGCGTGACTGACGATCCCGAGCAGTGTCGCCATCACGAAGACGACGAACACGGTCGCGAAGCCGACGGCAGGGCTGGCCGGCAACAGCATGTACATGGAGAGCGAAGCCAGCACGCGGTCGAGCGCGCCGATCCCGATCTGTAAGAGCGTGCCGCGCACGCCAGGCAGCGCGACCTGCCAATTGTCTCGGCCAATCAGGCGTCGTCCGCCGGCGAGCCAGCCAAGATAACAAATGACGGCGAAAATGCCGGCAAAGCCGGCCAGCCGGTTGAGCCAGGCCGGTAGGTGATCGAACGCCGTCAACGCTTGCGGCGCATAGGCCACCGCACCGCCCAGCACGACGATATTGCCGAGCCAATAGGTCATGCCGGTGAACAGCGCGATCTTCGCAATATGGGTGAGGTTCATCTGCCAGAATGAATAGATGCGAAGTCGGACCAGCCCGCAGGTCAAGGTCGCGGCGCCCAGCGAATGGCCGATCGTGTAGCTCGTGAAACTCGCAAACGCGACGACGCGCAGCGGAATGTTGCGCTTGCCGATCGTATGCAGCGCGAACAGATCGTAGCACACGAGATTACTGTAACCGGCGATTACCAGCGCGCCGGCAATGACGATACGCCATTGCGATTGTGCCTCGAGCGCGGCAACGATTTTGCCGATCTCGATGTCGTGCAGCAGATGGTAGAGAACGGCCGCGGCGACGATCACAATGGCAACGCTGATCGCGATGCTGATTCGGCTCCGGCCGGCGCCGCCGCCGATCGTCTGTGCTAAGCGCGATGGCACCAGGGCGACAAAAACTCCGCTAAACCGAATCGCGGCGGCAAAATCCCATTGATTGGTGACAGGATTGTTACGAACTTACCGGCTGCCGCAGCGCCCGCGATGCCGCCGGTTCCGCGACCGTCACACGAACGAGATATGAAATGGCAATTGTTGTCGCATGCGATTCGAAATTGCGGCGGCAGCAGCTTCGCGGCCGAAAGCCGCATCATGAAAGTGTTGATCGCGACGGATGCCTGGCGTCCGCAGGTCAACGGCGTCGTTCGCACCCTGGGTGCACTGGCGCGCGCCGCTGCCAAGATTGGCGTCGAAATCGAATTTTTGTCACCCGACGGCTTTTGGACCTTTCCGGTGCCAACTTATCCAGGACTTCGGCTGGCGCTGCCGCGCGGCAAAGCGATCGCCGCGCGCATCGAGCAAGTCAAAGCCGACGCAATTCATATTGCGACCGAAGGGCCGATAGGCCATGCAGTGCGCAGCTACTGCGTGAAGGTTAGCCGGCCGTTCACCACCAGCTATACGACACGATTTCCGGAATACATCGCGGCGCGCTCGCCCATTCCCGAAGCCTGGGTCTATAGCGCGTTGCGACGCTTTCATGCCGCCGCCGCGGTGACTATGGTGGCGACGCCGTCGCTGATGAGCGAACTGTCCGGCCGCGGCTTTTCCAATCTCGGGATGTGGACGCGCGGCGTCGACGTCGATCTGTTCCGTCCAGATCGCGCCATCGATCTCGATTTTCCGCGGCCGATCTTCATGACGGTGGGCCGGGTAGCGGTCGAGAAAAACCTGCCCGCGTTTCTTTCGCTCGATCTGCCCGGCACAAAAGTCGTGATCGGCGTCGGCCCGCAGCAAGCCGAGCTCAAGCGCCGGTTTCCGGCCGCCAAGTTTCTCGGCCAGCTCGACAACGGTATTCTTGCCGCGCATCTCGCGGCGGCCGATGTCTTCGTTTTTCCGAGCCTGACCGACACATTCGGCATCGTGCAGCTCGAGGCGCTCGCCAGCGGCGTACCCGTTGCGGCATTTCCGGTCACCGGTCCGCGCGACGTCATTGGCAATCACCCGGTCGGCGTCTTGGATGCCGACTTGCGCGTCGCTTGCATGCAGGCGCTATGGATTTCGCGCGAGGCCTGTCGCGAATTCGCCCTGCGTTATTCCTGGGAGAACAGCGCGCGCCAGTTCGTCTCTCATGCCCGCAAGGTCGCCGCTACGGCGGTCGGCGAAAATCCGGTCGCTGCGCCGCTGCAAGCGCCGGTTCATTCCGAACCGCAAAGCCTCGTGCCGGAGCCCGATCGCGGCACGACAAGGATGACGCATGAACATTCCCTCTAACACCGATCTCGACAACTTCACCGTCACCAAAGCCTATGCGCGCTGGGCACCGGTTTACGATCTGGTTTTCGGCGCCGTATTCGAACGCGGCCGACAGGCTGCCGTGGCCGCCGCCGGGCGCATTGGCGGACGCATTCTTGAAGTCGGGGTCGGCACCGGAATCTCGCTGCCGCTTTATTCCAGCAATTGTCGGCTGTGCGGCGTCGATATTTCCGCGCCGATGCTGCGGAAGGCGCAGGAGCGGGTCGTCGAGCTCAATCTCGCCAATGTCGAAGGGCTTTGGGTGATGGATGCCGCGCATCTTTCTTTTCCCGATAACTCATTCGACGCCGTTGTTGCGCAATATGTCATCACCACCGTACCCAATCCGGAAGCGACTCTCGATGAGTTCGCGCGCGTGCTCAGGCCGGGCGGCGAAATAGTGCTGGTGAGCCGCATTGGCGCTGAAGCGGGCTTGCGGCGCTCGCTCGAACATTGGTTCCAACCGGCGGCGCGCAAGCTCGGCTGGCGCACCGAGTTCTCCTTCGCTCGTTATGCGCGCTGGGCGGCGCAGAGTCAGGACATGCGCCTGATCGAACGCCGTGCCATGCCGCCGTTCGGGCATTTCAATTTGATCCGGTTCGGCAAAGTCGGCGCCGAACGCCGCCTTGAGCAGCCCGAAGCGGTGCGTGCCGCCGGTTGATTGCAACCCCTGTCATCAGGGATTCATCGAATCGCCATAGCCAGATCGGACGGCCGCTCGGGCGCTGACCGGAGCGCCGTAGACAAGGACGGGACGAATGCAAGCTTTTTTGGAAGCGCTGCGGACCCAACGCTGGGACGATCACCGTTATTATCACCACAGCCGGATCAATCAGACGCTTCACCTAGTCAGCGCGATAAGCTTTCTGTTCGCCTATGTGATGATCTTCAAGGATCCGGCGATTTCGGCGCTCGCCGGCTGGCTGGTCGCGATGACCACGCGGCAGACCGGACATTTTTTCTTCGAGCCGAAGGATTACGACGTGGTGAACAAAGCCACGCACGAATACAAGGAAGAAATAAAAGTTGGCTATAATCTGCGCCGCAAAGTCGTGCTGTTGACGATCTGGGCGCTCTCTCCGCTGCCACTTTATTTCGATCCGACCTATTTCGGCCTGGTTGCGCCGGCCGCGGACAAAACTGGCTTTGTCCGTCATGTAGCGATGATCTGGCTCGCGCTCGGCATCGCCGGCGTGCTGTTCCGAACCCTGCAGCTGTTCCTGGTCAAAGACGTCCAGACCGGTCTGGTATGGGCGACCAAAATCCTCACCGATCCGTTTCACGACATCAAGATCTACCACAAGGCGCCGCTTGCGCTTTTACGCGGTGAGCTGATCGATCCGGATATCGGCCGGCATCGCTGGGATGAGGACGACGCCGAGGATGTTGAAGAGGCGCCGCGGTTTACCTAGGCCGGACGTTGTTCATTATCGAAAACCGCGCGGCGCACTCGCGCCCAGCATTCGCCGATGATCTCCTTGAGCACCGTTCGCTTGATGGCGCGGTCGGTCAAGGCCGGATTGTGCCACCACCATCCGTCTCGCTGCATGGCGCTCGCCGCCGCGACGAAGCGATCGACAACGGCGGCGAAGTCGGCGTCACTATAGTTGAGGCTGAAGATCAGCCGGCCGGTGCCGATCCAGCTCAGCAGCAGTCCTTCCGCGCGCAAGTAATATTGCAGCATCCAATTGTAGCGCGACGGTTGCGTGTACCAGACCGTCCAGACCGACGACAGGTTGGCGACGCGCACCGGCAGATCGGCCGCGGCGAGTCGTGCATTGAGCATGCGTGCGCGCGCGTTCCAGACTTCGTCGAGGTCGCGATAGAGCGCGTCGATCTGCGGCGTTTTCAACGCACGCATAAATTCGTTCATCGCCGCCATCACATAGGGATGCGAATTGAAGGTCCCGCGGGCCAGGCAAATATCGGCCGGACGGTCGTCGCGGTAACGCTTCATCAGGTCACGGCGGCCGCACACGACGCCGACTGGAAGGCCTCCGCCGAGCGTCTTGCCGTAGGTGACGAGGTCGGCGCGCACGCCGAAATATTCCTGGGCGCCGCCTTTGGCGAGACGGAAACCGACGAAGACCTCGTCGAAGATCAGGACAATGTTGCGCTCGCTGCAGACCGCACGCAGCTTTTCCAGCCATTCGCCATAGCGGGCTTTGTCGAAATGGGCGCCGCGCCCGCTATCGATGAGTGCCGAATCGCTCGGCGGACTGACATTGGGATGCAGCGCTTGCAGGGGATTGACCAGAACGCAGGCGATGTTGTGCCGCTTGTGCAGCACGCGCAATGCGCGCCCGGACATTTCGGTGAGCGTGTAGGTCTGCCGCGCCGCTATCGGATTGCCGACTCCGGGCTGCACGTCGTCCCACCAGCCATGATAGGCGCCGCAAAACCGCACCACATGCGAGCGGCGGGTGTGATAACGCGCCAGCCGGACCGCCTGCATCACCGCTTCCGTGCCCGACATATGAAACGAAACTTCGTCGAGGCCGGAAATCTCCTTCAGCATTTTTGCATTGTCGGCGATCAGCGGATGATAGGAGCCGAGCACCGGGCCGAGCTCGCGCACGCGCGCGGCGCCGCGCTCGATGGTCGCCTTGTAAAAATCGTAACCGAGCAGGTTGACCCCGTACGAGCCCGTCAGGTCATAGCTGCCGTTGCCGTCGAGATCGGTCAGCGTCACGCCGAGCGAGCTTTCGACGAAGCTCGCGGAGGGCAGGTGGGCGCGGACCATACGCCGGTACTGGAACGGCACGCGATAGGCGGAAGTGAACCGCAGATCGGACAGCGATTCCGCCGCCTCGGCAGTGGCGCGAATCGTCTCGGCGAAGCAGGTCCGGTAAATCTGCGAAAGCTCTTTGAAGCCGGCGCGGCGGCGGGCGGCGATGTCGTGAGGGGCGCCGTCGGAACAGAAAAACCGCTCCGCATCGTATTCGTAGAACGGCACAAAGCGCGCGAGCCGGCGCGCGATTCGCGCATGGCCGGAAAGCGAGGGGTGTTTGGCTTGCGACAGTTCAAGCCGCTTGCGCAAAGCCGCCACGGAAGTCGCCACGGCGGCGGCGCCGATGCCGTAGAAGGCGAGAGTCGCAGAGCCCCATTGCATCGAATCGCGGTTTAACCCCGAGTTTTTACAAAGACATGACGGTCTGGGCTCAAATATTGAAAATTTTCCAGCAGGAGGACCTCAACTTCCTGCTGACCAACCGCATTCCGCGCAGCCTGGCGACGCAATTCATGGGCTGGTTCAGCCGGATCGAACAGCCGCTGGTTCGCGACTTTTCCATTGCCGTCTGGCGGCTATTCTCGGACCTCGATCTCGGCGAGGCCAAGAAGACGCAGTTCGAAAGCCTTCACGATTGCTTTATTCGCGAACTCAGGGACGGCGCCCGCCCGATCGAGCGCAGCAGTGACATTCTGGTGAGCCCCTGCGATGCGATCGTCGGCGCCTGCGGCACAATCGGCGGCACCACGCTCTTTCAGGCCAAGGGATTCCCTTACACGCTGGAGGATCTGCTCGGCGACCAGGATTTGGTCGAGACCTATCGCAACGGCTCCTACGCGACGCTGCGGCTGAAATCGAGCATGTACCACCGCTTCCATGCGCCGCATGACGGCGGCATCGAGCAAGTCCGCTACATTTCCGGCGACACCTGGAACGTCAATCCGATCGCGCTCAAACGCATCGAGCGGCTGTTCTGCAAGAACGAGCGAGCGGTCGTGTCCCTAAGGCTCGCCGCCAACGGAAAGGTCGTGACCTTGGTCGCGGTGGCAGCGATTCTCGTCGCCAGCATTCGCCTGCACTGCCTCAGCTCTGCCTTGAACCGGAATTACCAGGGACGCAGCATCATTAACTGCGACAATTCAGTGCGCAAGGGCCACGAACTGGGCTGGTTCGAGCACGGCTCGACGATCATCGTGTTCGCGCCTGACGGGTTTGCTCTGTGCGACAATATCGGCGATGGCGCCGCGATCCGCATGGGCGAGCCGCTCATGCACTTGCCTTGATCGCAGCGTGGCGCTCGCGGCTAAAGCATGATCCCGAAAAGTAGACGCCGGTTTTCGGAAAAGATCATGCTCAAATAAACAAGCTAAAGCGAAATACCGAATCAAACCAAAATCACTTCGCTTTGGCCCGCCGCTTTCTTTAGTTGGGCGGCCTGGTCGTCATCGAGCTGTTTCGCCCGCGCATAGGCCGGCCGGGCGCTCATCCGCTGCCAGTAACGCTCGAAAGCGGGGCGTGGCTCTAGCGTGCCGAACATAATGCCGAAGCCGATTTGCGCTCCGACATAGAGATCGGCGGCGCTGAAACGATTGCCGACCAGATAATCGGCGGAGGAGATCGCCACTTCAAGCGTGCTTATAGTCTTGGCAAAATTGCCATAGCTCATCATCCGCTCGCGCTCTGCCGGCACCACGAAGCCCAAGACTTTATTACTAGCGGCGGCTTCGAACGGGCCGGCGCTAAAGAACAGCCAGCGATAATAGGGCGCGCGCAGCCGATCGCCGGGAGGCGGCGCCAGGCGCGCCTGCGGGAAGGCATCGGCGAGATAGGCGCAGATCGCCGCCGTTTCGGTTACCACCGCATCGCCATGGCGCAGCGCCGGCACCTTGGCCATCGGGTTGATTGCGAGATAGGCCGGCCCCTTCATCGTCGAGGCATAGTCG
>DASXJB010000233.1:0-2456 GCA_036497645.1 Xanthobacteraceae bacterium | reverse complement strand
CGCCCAAACCAGACCGCGTTAAACAAAAGCGCATCAGACAAGCGCGCAGCAAACGAGGGCGAAATGGCCGCTAATCTCGATGGACCGCGGCTGGCGCCCCGTTCCGGCACCGCACAGCAGCTCATCGTGTTCCTGCACGGCTACGGCGCCGACGGCAATGACCTGATCGAGATCGGCCGCGCCTGGCAAGAACTCTTACCGAACGCCGCTTTCGTCTCGCCGCACGCGCCCGAGCCATGCGGCCAGGCGCCGGTCGGCCGGCAATGGTTCGCGCTGACCTTTCGCGATCCGAACGAGCGCTGGGTTGGCGTCAACAAAGCAGGGCCGGTGCTCGAACGCTTTCTCGATGCCGAGCTCGCCCGGCACAAGCTTCCGCCATCCGCACTGGCGCTGGTCGGCTTTAGCCAGGGCACGATGATGGCGTTGCATGTCGGATTGCGCCGCGGCGCCGCGCCGGCGGCGATCGTCGGCTATTCGGGTCTTTTAGTGCTGCCGCCCGACCTGAACGCGGAAAGCTTTGCCGCCGAGATCAAGTCCCGCCCGCCGATCCTCCTGGTCCATGGCGATCGCGACGACCTCATTCCGGCGCAGGCTTTATTTCAGGCGGCGCAAGGTCTGGCTGCGCTCGATATTCCGGTCGAGTGGCACCTTTCCGCCGGCATCGGCCATGGCATCGACGGCGAAGGCTTGCGCCACGGCGGAGAATTTCTGGCGCGGCGCTTTAAGGGCAAGCGGTAAAGCGAGGCTTAGAGAATCTCGTCATTGCGAGCCAACGGGTCCGGCCCGAAGTGGCCGGCCCGATGACAAGCTCCGCGAAGCAATCCAGTCAGCGGGACGAAGGCGCTGGATTGCTTCGTGGCTCGCGCTCCTCGCAATGACGAGGGCCGTCAGCAAAACGTCGAAAAATCGATCGGCTTATGCCGATCGAGCGTGCGGCGGATCGGCGGCAGCGGATATTTGAGACCGGTGGCGCAATTGAAGAGCAGCGCCTGTTCGCTCTTTTTGACGCGGCCGTCGGCGAGGCTCTGCTTGTAGGCGGCGTAGGTCGCCGCACCTTCCGGGCACAGCAAAAAACCTTCTTCGCGCGCGGCCTCGTCCAGCGCCAGCGTGATCGCCTCGTCGGTGACCGCGATGGCAAAGCCGCCGCTCTCGCGCACCGCGCGCAGAATCAAAAAGTCGCCGATTGCTTGCGGCACGCGAATGCCCGATGCGATCGTGTGCGCATTGTCCCAGCGCGCCGCGTGTTCGACGCCGGCCTCATACGCGCGCACCATCGGCGCGCAGCCGGACGCCTGCACCGCGACCATGCGCGGGCGCTTTGCGCCGATGAAGCCGATCGCCTCGAGTTCGGCGAACGCCTTCCACATGCCGATCAAGCCAGTGCCGCCGCCGGTCGGGTAGAAGATCACGTCGGGCACCGTCCAGCCGAGCTGCTCGGCCAGTTCGAGCCCCATCGTTTTCTTGCCTTCGATTCGATACGGCTCCTTGAGCGTCGACACATCGAACCAGCCGACTTTTTCCTTCCCCTCCCCGACAATCTTGCCGCAATCGTCGATCAGCCCGTTGACGCGATACACCGCAGCGCCTTGGAGCCCGATCTCGCTGACATTCACTTCCGGCGTGTCCTCGGGACAGAAGATCGTGGTCTTGATGCCGGCATGGCTGGCATAAGCAGCGAGCGCGGCGCCGGCGTTGCCGTTGGTCGGCATCGCCATGTGCTTAATCCCGAGCGCCTTCGCCATCGATACCGCCATGACCAGGCCGCGCGCCTTGAACGAGCCGGTCGGCAAGCGGCCCTCGTCCTTCACTAGAAGTTCGGCGGCGCCGAGCTTGGCCGCAAGCTTCGGCAGCAGCACGAGCGGCGTCATCGCCTCGCCGAGACTGACGATGTCCGTCAAACGCCGCACCGGCAATAGTTCGCGATAGCGCCACAGATCCGGCGCGCGGCGCGCGAGCGCCTTTTTGCCTACGCTCTTGCGCACGCCGTCGAGATCGTAGCGGACCAGAAGCGGCTTGCCGGCGCGCGAAAGATTATGAATTTCGTCGGCGGGATAGCGCTCGCCGGTCGCGGCGCACTCCAGATGCGTGACAAAGGTCTTGCGCTCGTTGGTGAGGTTATCGTCGTAGCGCAAGCGGGCTCTCCGGCATGGGGGGCAGTGGGGCGGCGGCGGTGATGCGGTGGCGGAACACGGGGCCGGATTACCAAGCCCGGGACCGCTTCACAATCCTGTCACGCCTGCCTATAAACTACCGCCCAACGCCGCATGGGCGGCAACTGAGTCGAGGTGGGAGCGTCCGACTTGAACGCTCATGTATCGCAATCCGGCTGGCCGGCTCTGGTGCTGAATGCCGATTTCCGGCCGCTGAGCTACTACCCGCTGTCATTGTGGTCGTGGCAGGACGCGATCAAGGCGGTGTTCCTCGAACGGGTCAATATCGTCGCCAATTACGATCGC
>DASXJB010000232.1:0-4869 GCA_036497645.1 Xanthobacteraceae bacterium | reverse complement strand
CCGCGGTTCATCGGCCATTGCTTCGAGCAGCTCGCGGTCAGCCTCCACCGAGTCGATCGACGACAGCCGGAGGCGCTGCAGTTCTGGCACATGTTTGAGGATTTGTTTGACCAGCGTGCCGAGCCGTGGCGCGCCGGGAAGATCGGCGCCGTAGCTCGTGATGTCGACGCCGGTGAGCACGATCTCGCAATAGCCGTTGGCGACAAGCCGGCGCACGTCCTCGACCACCGCACCCATCGCCACCGAGCGCGAATTGCCCCTGCCGAATGGAATGATGCAAAAGGCGCAGCGGTGATCACAGCCGTTCTGCACCTGGACGAAAGCGCGGGCGCGGCCGGTGAAGGTGTCGACGAGATGCGGGGCGGTCTCCTTCACCGCCATGATGTCGTTGACGATTGCTTTCGGCGAGCCCTCGATATCGAAAGCGGCGCGCATCTTGGCCCAGCCGGCGCCAGACAGCTTCTCGCCGTTGCCAAGCACGCGATCGGTTTCCGGCATAGCCGCGAAGGCTTGCGGTTCGGTCTGCGCCGCGCAGCCGGTCACGATGATTTTGGCGTTTGGCCTTCGGCGGCGGAGCCCCCGGATCGCCTGCCGCGCCTGACGAACGGCTTCACTCGTCACCGCGCAGGTATTGACCACGACGGTGTTGGCAAAACCCGCACGTGTCGCCTCGCGGCGAATGACTTCGGATTCGGCGGCGTTAAGCCGGCAGCCGAAAGTGACGACTTCGACACTCATCGGCTCACGCGGCTCCCAGATCGGCGAACAAGGCGGCATCGAAGCGGCCCTTGTGTTCATACGCCACCGGGCCGGTCATCAGCACATCGTCGTTGCTCTCGCGCCATTCGATGGCAAGCTCGCCGCCCGGCAGGCTCACTGTGACGCGGCGAGCCGCGCGGCCAAGCCGGGCCGCTGCCACCGCGGCGGCGCAGGCTGCCGAGCCGCAAGCTTGGGTCAGTCCGGCGCCGCGTTCCCAGGTACGGATCCAAAGCCGCTCCCGCGACGGGATTGCCGCCAGCGTGATATTGGCGCGCTCCGGGAACAGCGGGTCGTGTTCGAGCGCGGGACCGATCGTGGCGAGATCGTAGGCGTTGGGGTCGTCGACCCAGAAGATGGCGTGCGGATTGCCCATGCTCACCGCCGACGGCGAGTGCAGGATTGGCGCACCGGGCGGGCCATAGCTGAGATCGATCGCGCGCGTATCGGCAATTTCGCGCGCCAGCGGAATCTCGTCCCAACGCCAGCGCGGACGGCCCATATCGACGGTGAAAAACTCGCCGGCGCGCCTGCAAGAAATCACGCCGGCCGGTGTTTCGAAGCTCAAATCGGTGTGGCCGGTCTCGGCGGCAATAAGCGCGGCGACGCAGCGCATGCCATTGCCGCAGGCGCCCGCTTCCGAGCCGTCATTGTTGTAGATCCGCACCGCCGCATCGGCTTTGCCGCGCGCCGGATAGAGCGCCATCAGCTGATCATAGGGCTCCTGTCGCGCGGCGGCGCGAGCGGCGGCTGGTTCGATCGGCTTCGGCGCTCGGCGCAGATCGACGATGACGATCTCGTTGCCGAGACCGTTCATCTTGACGAACTCCCGGTTCGCCAAAGCGCCGATATAAGGAGCGCTCATGATCTAAGCTCGCATTTTCGGCCCGCGATAAGCCCGCAAATATGCCCGAATGTCACGGTTTATATGAGCAGTCACGCGTCTTCGTTCAAATCTAACCCACTCCTAACAGCGGCGGAAATTTGGGCAAGGCGAAGCTGCCCGGGCGTGGTAAATCAGGTCGGGGCGACAAACTTAAAAAGATGGGCGAACCGGCGCTCGATCAGGAGAACGCGATGTCCTTTGTAGTGTTTCGCCCCGGTCTCGTGGCCGCCATCATGGCTGTATGGGTTGCCGCGCCGGCATTCGGGCAAACACCACCGAGCCCCGCCCCGTCTGCGCAACCTGCGCCCCAACCTGCGCCCCAAAACGCGCCGGCGCCGGTAGGCGACACCTTCGGCGAGGACACGGCTCTCACCGCCAAGACCGTTGTCTATGTCAAAGGCAGCGGGACCTGGGACAAAGCCTTCGACGTCATCAGCGGCTCATTCAAGAAGATCAAAATCTATCTCGACAAGGAAGGCATCAAGCCGGACGGCCTGCCGATGACGATCTTCACCGCGACCGATGATACCGGCTTTGACTTTCAGGCGGCAGTGCCGATCGCGGCGCCGCCGAAAAACCCGCCGCATGGCGAACTTGCCGTCGGTCATTCACCTGAAGGCAAGGCGCTGAAATTCGTCCATCGCGGCTCGTATGAGGATCTCGACAATACTTACGAAGCGATCACCAATTACCTTGATGACCAGCGGCTTGAAGCCAAGGACATGTTCATCGAGGAATATGAGACCGATCCGGCAACCACCGATGCCAAGAAGCTCGTCGTGCATGTCTATGTCCTGATCAAAGCCGGGCAGCCCTCGCCTGGCTGAAATCATGTTCCGCGTGTCCCGGGCGCTGCGGCGCTAAAGCGCTGCACAGCGTCCGGGAAAAGCGCAGAAAAGCCGCGGCCCCGGCTGCGGCTCCCTCGGTTGACAGTCCGAAAGCCCGTCACTAGGTTCCGCTCGCTCTCGTAAGGAGACCAAGGTTTAGCCGCCGACCGGCCCGGGAGGCAGGCGGCGACCGCCCGACAGCGCGATGCGCCCTCGGGCGCCTGTCGTGTTTTCTCCTTCTCCCCGCTTGGGGGGGAGAGGTGAAAGGCAAGAATGTTCGACAGTCTTTCGGAACGGCTCAATGGCATCCTCGACCGGCTGACCCGGCGCGGCGCGCTGTCGGAAGCCGATGTCGAGACCGCGCTCCGCGAGGTCCGGCGCGCGCTGCTCGAGGCCGACGTGGCGCTCGATGTCGCGCGCGGCTTTACCGATCAGGTCAAAGAGCGCGCGGTCGGCGTCGAAGTGATCAAGTCGGTCACGCCCGGCCAGATGGTCGTGAAAATCGTCCATGACCAGCTGATCGAGACCTTGGGCGCGAGCGCCGAACCGATCGATCTCAATGCGCCAGCGCCGGTCGTGATCATGATGGTGGGACTGCAGGGCTCCGGCAAAACCACCACGACGGCGAAAATCGCAAAGCGTTTGACCGATGTGGCCAAGCGCAAGGTGCTGATGGCCTCGCTCGACACCCGCCGTCCGGCGGCGATGGAACAGCTCGCGGTGCTCGGCAGCCAGATCGGCGTGCAGACGCTCGCCGTCGTCGAGGGACAAAGTCCGGTCCAGATCGCGGCGCGCGCCAAGGAAGCGGCGCGGCTCGGCGGCTACGATGTGGTGCTGCTCGACACTGCCGGCCGGCTTACGCTCGACGAGGCGCTGATGAACGAGGCGGCGCAGGTGCGCCGCGCTTCCGGTCCGCATGAAGTGCTGCTCGTCGCCGATGCCTTGACCGGCCAGGACGCCGTCAATCTGGCGCGCGCCTTCAACGAGCGGCTCGACCTCACCGGCATCGTGCTCACGCGCGTCGACGGCGACGGCCGCGGCGGCGCGGCGCTGTCGATGCGGGCGGTGACCGGCAAGCCGATCAAGCTTATCGGCACCGGCGAGAAGCTCGATGCGATTGAGGATTTCCATCCGGCGCGTATTGCCGATCGCATTCTCGGCATGGGCGACATCGTTTCGCTGGTCGAAAAGGCGGCGACGACGATCGACGCCGAAAAGGCCGCGCGCGTCGCCGAGAAGATGCGCCGGGGCGCGTTCGACCTCGCCGACCTACGCGAGCAGCTCGCGCAGATGCAGCACATGGGCGGCATGAGCGGTTTGTTGTCGATGCTGCCGGGCATCGCCAAGATCAAGAATCAGCTCGCCGAACGAAACTTGGATGAGAAGGTACTCAAGCGGCAGATGGCGATCATCGATTCCATGACGCCGCAGGAACGCCGCAACCCGGACGTGCTCAAAGCGAGCCGCAAGCGCCGCATCGCCGCCGGCTCCGGCACCAAACCCGAAGACATCAACAAGCTTCTGAAAATGCATCGCACCATGGCCGACGTAATGAAAGCCATGGGTCGTACATCGGGCGGCGCCAAGCGCGGACCAATGGCCGGGCTTGCCAACATGCTCGGGTTCGGCGGCGGCATGCCGAGCCCGGAAGACATGGCCAAGCTTGCCGAAAAAATGCCGGGCGGCTTGCCGGCCGGAATGCCTGGCACGCCGGGCGCGCCCGGCGGCGCCGGACCCGGCTTGCCGCCGAAAATGCCGGGCCTGCCGCCGAATTTTCCCGGCAGGCTGCCGGGACTTGGCGGCGGCGTTCCACCTGGGATTCCCGGCTTGGGTAAAAAGAAATGATGCATACGCAGCCGCATGAGCGATTTTCCGCGGTGCTGGCGCTTGAGCCGGATGCCGCAAGCGCGTTTGCGCGCGCCGCCGGCGATCCCAATCCGCTGCACCACGATTCCGATTTTGCAGCGACCACGCGCTTTGGCCGCATGCTGGCCAGTGGCCCGCAAACGACCGCGCATCTGATGGCGCTGACGGCGTCGCATTTTTCCGCGCGCGCGGCGATGCTTGGGCTGGAATTCTGGTTCCGTTTCCGCCGTCCGATCTACGCCGACGAGACAATCACGCTTGAGTGGCTCGTAGTGGCGGTGAACGAAAATCCTCGCCTTAGTGGCGAGGTCATCGATTTACGCGGACGCATTCGCAAGGCAACCGGCGAAACCGCCGTGGGCGCCAAAGGCCGCGTCCTCGTCACCGAGAACATTCAAACATTGCAACGAAAGGAAACTGTATAATGCTTGTTATTCGCATGGCGCGCGCCGGCACCAAAAAACGGCCGTTCTATCACATCGTCGTCGCCGACAGCCGCGCACCGCGCGACGGCCGTTTCATCGAGCGGCTGGG
>DASXJB010000231.1:0-10483 GCA_036497645.1 Xanthobacteraceae bacterium | reverse complement strand
GGGCGTTATTTCCGCTCTCGGGCATTTGGGACAACGCCTCCGGCCGGTGCGAGAAAAATGCTCAACGGGGCGCCAGCGCCGTATCGCTCATTCGCCTGACCGCATCATCCGCCAATTTTGTGGACGCCTCGGCGGCGCGGCGCGCGCTGTGCAGCAGGGCCTCGATATTGTCTCGGACCACTCGCGTTTGTAACGCCAAACACTCCTGAGGCGTACGGCAGCCGAGGAGCTCTTCAAAGTGCTCCAGATTTTCCTCAATGCGATTCTGCACGAAGCGCATCCATTCTCCGGACGCGTTCTGCAGGCCGTCCATTACGAAAGTCGAGCTCTCGATCAGGGCCTGAACGTTGCCGGCGGACTGCTGCATGGTCTCTCTGGCGTTATCGCCCGAAAGGCCGAACAGCTTTGAGAACTGATCCACCGAGCGCTCAGCGATCCGAGTCGCAGCCTCGCTGCTGTTGCGCCAGGTGCTGCTGATTGTCTCCGCATTGCGGCGGAACGCTTCGGTTCCAGCCCGCGCCGTGCGCTCTGCGGTATCTGACATCGTTCGGCTGGTCTGAGAGGCCTGATCGGCCGCCCTTCGGGTCGTCTCGTGGACTGACTCGTTAGAATCGCGTTCAGCTTGGCGCGGATTGGCCATTCGATTCTCTCCATTGCAAGGGTTTGAGTCGCCTCAGACTCTCATTGATATAGTCCGCGATATAGTCCGCGCCATTTTCATTTCTAGACAATAATGTCGGCGCCATCGCGGAACACAGTCTGTATTCAACGCAATGGTTCTGGAAAATCCGACACGAAGCTGAAATTGTGATGGAAGGTCAACGCATGCTGCTGGAACAAGTCGCAGCGAGGTATCGGAACTGCATGATGCGACGCAATGCCGCTAATGATCACGCTTCAATTGTCGCGATTGAGATCCGTCACCGCAACGTCCGCCGGAACTACATCTGAAGCAGGAATTTTCCGTGGCAAAATTCCGGCGCGACAGTCTGACAACAGGATAGCGCTGTACCCGCGTCCGCGTGAGTTGGTAGCCATACCATCTGCGCCGCGGTCCGCCGACCGGACCTTGATAGGGTGCGCAACTACCGCCTTGGATGGTGTAGCCCGGCGGACAGCCGTTCCAAGTACGCCATCCGCGTCCGCTGGGACCTCGATACGGCGCACAGTTGCCGCCCTGCACCGTATAACCCGGTGGGCAGCCGTTCCAGGTTTGCCCGCCATAGCCGTAACCGTACGGTGGCGGCGGTGGATAATAATATTGAGCATTCGCTGGGCCTGCGCCGTCAGCGACTGCTGCGCCAATCAAGGCACCTGCCAACACAATCGTACGCATGGCAAAGCTCCCAGCTCGTTAGAAGTTCGCTAGCTTTTCAGCGGCGGAAAGTCTCGCGAGAAGACCGGCTGTTTGAGAAATTCCTTGGGATCGTAGCGCCAGAACTGACTGACGTCGGGATAGCTCTTGATTGTTGTGTTGACGAGCTTACCACCTTTTTTCTCCACTTTGCGAATATAGACCGTGCCATCACGCAGCGTCTTCAGACTGGACCGCAGTTTTGGATTTCGCCCAATAGTCCGCTTGCGCCTTGGTGGATTTGAGATCCTCCGCGGTCTCAAAGCCGGGCGCCATCGAAGCCGACGTGCCAGCCACCACCTGATGATGCTCGATATTGAGTAGCCGCAGCCAGCTTTGCTGGCCGAGCGTGAGCCCGATCATGCAGCCGAGCTCGACCAGATCGGGCTCGCTGAAGTGGCGATGCATGCGTTCCCAGAAATCGTCGCCGGTGTCGAGCCGCCAAACGATCGCTTCGGAATAGGCGAGCGCCGCTTTCTGGCGTTCGTTATACTTCGTCGACTTTTCGAAGTTCAAAAGATCGAGTACTTGCTCTTCAATGAGGGTGCCGCTTGTGGTCGCCTTCACTGAGCGCTGGTTGCCGCAATATTCGCAGGTGACCGAGCGGGAAACGTAGAGGCGGCACAGTTCCTTGATCGCGTGATCGAGGACGCCGTTGCGGAAAATGTTGCGCCAGGAGTCGGCGAAAAACCAGAAGCAGGCGGGCACATGGGCGCGGATAGCCGAGCTTTCCGGCCGCGGTGTCCCCTCGCGCTGACAACGCTCCATTTCCGCCCGCATCTTGGCGTCCATCTTTTCGAGCGGAACGTAGCTGATCCTTTGCTTGGACATTTCCTCTTGCCTTTCTCACCATTCTTCGCGTTCGCGGTTGTTCCGCGCTCGGACTAGACAAACCGTAGCATGGCCGAAAATACTCCGGGAATCGAGGTCAATTGGGATCCTGCCGCCCGCACATCCCAGGCGGCGTATGAAGGAACGTTATCATATCATCGAGATCAGGTCGTGTTGTTCATCATCTGCAAATTGGTGAAAGCGTTTCGTCCAATTGCCCGCAGCTTTGCACGGGCACGTCGCTTCGGAGATTTCAGGACTTCGCCCGCGGCGATCACGATTTCGCCCGTTCGATGAACTGAAATTAAACGCGCATCTCATGGCCAATTCAGCATTGCTCGGGCAAATCTGCTCGCAGGCCGACGATCTTCCGCCGGCCGTTCAAAGAAGGAAAAATCAATGCGTGCTTTGCTCAAAACCGTTGTTTTCGTTCTTTCGTTCGCTGGTGTGAGCAGCGCCGTGACCGCTGCCTTTGCCGAAACCCAGTGGGAGCGCAATCACCCGCGCCGCGATCAGGTCAACGACCGGCTTGCACACCAGAACCACCGGATCGATCGTGAACTGAAGGAAGGCGAGATCACGAAACGACAAGCCAACCAGCTTCATCGTGAAGACCGCACGATACGCCATGAGGAGCGTGCCATGGCCAAAATCAACGGCGGCCATATCACCAAGGGTGAGCAAAAAGCGCTCAATCAGCAGGAGAACGCCGTCAGCCGGCAAATTGGGCGGTGAACAATTTCGCGCCGGCCGCTCGCCGCAACGAGCGCCGCTTTAAGCAAACGCTCCGGCTTTTGCCGGAGCGTTTTGCCTTCAACCTTCAAGGCCGGTCGAGCGGATTATTTATTTTGCAGTTACCGCCGCCGAATAGCGCGTATAGAACTGCGCCACGCGCTGCTGCCACATCTCTACGAACGCGCCCGATGTCAGGTTTTCGACCGATTTCCAGATTTGTTTGATGGCCGGCAGCGTATTTTGCCAGATGGCGCGCTTGCACCACTTCTCGCCTTTCTGCCGACCCTCGTCGGTCGCGCACATCGACTTCCATGCAACGCGCTCCGGATGGCTGACATGTTCGGCGGCGCCTTGGGTTCCTTGCTGATGAATCAAATAAAGATCGCTGAGTGTCGGCTTCTTGTGCGTCTGTATCTCAAACAAGATGGCCGCCGTCGTGAATTTATAAGCGGCGGCGATGGCGTTGTCGCGCGGGCTGATGATGCTTCCGGAGCCGTATTTATCGAACTCATAATTGCTCAATTGGAATAGACCGATATAGGAGCCGGTGCGCTGCTTGGGATCGAAATCGGATTCGATCTTCGCAACCGTCTTCATGAAAGTGAAATCGATGCCCAAGGCGTCAGAGGCGCGCTTGATTTCCTCGATCGGCGCGCCGACCGGAACGTCCTTCAGGGTTGCCAAAATTGTATCCGCCGGTTTCTGATCGGGCGGAACCTCCGAATAGGCGTAATCGGCGAGATATATCAGGTCCTGTTCCTGTTGGCCGGCCTCGGCCGAACGAGCATTGAAGAACGGACGATCGTCCGCGGTTTTTGTTTGTTCAGACGGCGCAAGAGACGCGGCTTGTTCAGCCGGCGGAAGCGACGCGTTCACGATCGTTTCCTCGTCGGGCTTTGGCGCCTGCGTTAGCCTGTCGGATTTCTGCGTGCGCACGATCCCATCCGGCGTTGCCGTGTCCTTGGGAAACAGCACCGGTTCATGTCCGGAAAATGGATAGATGACCGCGATCGCCAGAATGATAAAGGCGAGCTGCAACGCCCTTAGGATCATCCGTATGTCCCCGACCCGTCCGCAGTCCGTGCCAACGATTCACTGCGGATCCCTGTAAGTCAGCATAGCACAGCAGAAATGTGGCGATTGTCACCGAGCCGCCACAATGCAAGGAAAACCGGTCCATGGAGATGGATGCGCATACCCCGCCATCTCACGCGATTTGGACGCAAAATCCCGTGCGATCCGGCTGAAAAGCCCCGATCAAAGCCTGATTCGCGCAATTATTGGTAAACAGACATTGTAATCAGGGCGCCGCAGCGCAGGCGCCAGCTCCGCAACACCAGCTTATTTTCGGCTGACCTCCAAGAGCGCAAGCAGGCCTTGCAACAACTGATTCGGCGATGGCGGGCAGCCGCCAATGTGCAGATCAACCGGCACGACCTGCGACACGCCGCCGACGACGGCGTAGCTGTCGGAAAAAATCCCGCCGTCGCTGGCGCAATGACCGACCGCGACCACCCACTTTGGATCAGGTGTCGCGTGATAGGTTCGTTCCAGAGCCTCTCGCATATTCTTCGTTACCGGCCCCGTCACCAGCAGCACATCGGCGTGGCGCGGCGAAGCGACGAAACGCAGCCCAAAGCGCTCTAAATCGTAAAAAGCATTGTTGAGAGCATGAATCTCCAGTTCGCAGCCGTTGCATGAACCGGCGTCCACTTGCCGAATCGCTAGGCTGCGGCCAAGGCGTCGCCGCGCCGAGCGATCGACCGCGGCTGCGAGTTCTGCAATTCCGCCGTCTTGCGGCAGAGGCGCGTTTTCGGTCAGCGGACCATGCGTGAGGCTTTCAAATAATGTCCTGCGCATCACTTTCCGTCTTTAGTTACCGCGGTCCAAACCTGCGCTATGCATCATGCCCCGAATAGGAGCAATTGAACGATTTATTGCAGAGCGGGAAATCGGCGACGATATTTCCCTCGATCGCAACCTCAAGCAGTGGCCATTGAAACCAGGATGGATCGCGCAAATGACAGCGCGCGATGTGACCCGCCTCAAGTCGCAAAGAAACCAGTACGTCGCCGCGAAAACTTTCGACCAGCGCCAAGCCTTCGCCACTGCCATCGGCAGCCTCGATCGCGATTGGCCCCCGCGGCAGGCGCCCGAGCAGCTGCTCGATCAGAGCCAGGCTCTGCTCGACTTCGCGGATGCGAATCCAGACACGCGCGTTGACGTCGCCCGCGGTGAGCACAGGAACCGTGAAGTCGAGCCCGGAATATGGCGGATATCCGGGCGTTCTCCGCGCGTCGAAATCGCGGCCACTGGCGCGTCCAACAAATCCCGCGGCACCAAACCGCCGGGCGATTGCGCCGTCGAGTATCCCTGTCGCAGCGGTGCGATCTTGCAGCGAAGCGGTATTGTCATAAAGCTCGATCAGCAGCGGAAACCGATCTCGAATTTGCTGTAGCAGGTTTCTCAGAGTCGTTACACTTTCACTCCTCAGATCGGTCGTGACGCCGCCGGGAACTGCGCGATCCATCATCAACCGGTGACCGAAACAGGTCTGCGCCGCCCGCAGCACGAGCTCGCGCAGAATGCCGCAATGAGCGTGCATGAGCGCGAATGAAGCATCGTTGCAGATCGCACCGATGTCGCCGAAATGATTTGCGAGACGCTCGAGCTCCGCCATCAGCGCGCGCAGGTAATGCGCCCGCGGCGGCGGCTCGATGTCCAACGCGGCCTCAACCGCTCGCGCAAAGGCGATTCCGTAGGCCACGGTACTGTCGCCGGATGTGCGGGCCGCGAGCCGCGCGCCGCGTTCGAGCGTGGCGCCTGCCATTAGAGATTCGATCCCTTTGTGCACGTAGCCAAGGCGCTCCTCGAGCCGGGCCACCGTTTCGCCCGCTGCAGTGAAGCGAAAGTGTCCGGGCTCGATAATGCCGGCATGCACCGGTCCGACTGGGATCTGATGCAGGTTTTCGCCCTCAACCGGCAGAAAGGCATAAGTCTGCGGCACCGGCGCGGAGTGCGCGCCGAGGGGAAATTGCGTGTCCCAGAACCCGAGATCGAGCCAGGGCCGCGAGTCCGGAATTCCGATCGGCCGCAGTCCATAGAGGCTGTGCAACGCGCGTTCGAGCCGGATTGCCGGCGCGTGCACCCTGCCGACGGAGGGAAATTCCATATCTGGGCATGCGAGGCTCAGGACTGCGATTTCGCGGCTGTTCTCGCCGATCAACGCCATGTGCACGGCGTAGCCGGCGCCCGATTCGCCCCACAATCCGAGCAGCGTGGCGCGCCCGCCGGAAAGCTCGTTCACTGCGGCGGTCCAAAGCTCGGGGGTGAGCGCCACGCGCGGCCAGGGCCGATGCGTTTCTACGGCTCTACCCTGCGCGACGAGGCTTTCGAGCGATGGCATCAACTCATCCCAACAGCTTGGCGACGGTTTCAAACCAACCGACGAGTGCCGGCGGCAGGTAGATGCCCGCAATCAACACCAGGCCAAGATGCGCGAACATTGGCACATAGGACGCCTTTGCCTCTTCGCTTGGTCCGCGGGCTTCGCCAAAGGCGACGCTGTTTAATCGCAGGAACAGCGCCGCGAAGCCGACCAGCATCCCGAACACGAGGACGAGCGCGAGCGCTGGCGCGCGGGCAAAGGTCGAGCTCACGACCAGAAATTCACTGGTGAAGATCCCAAGCGGCGGCAGCCCAGCAATCGCGACGACGCCCAGGATCAGGGTCCAGCCGAGGACCGGATGAGTCTCGGTGAGACCGCCCATATCGGCGATACGTTGCGTGCCTTTGACCTGGGCGACATGACCGACGGCGAAAAAGATTGCCGATTTGGTGAGCGAGTGCATGGTCATGTGAAGAAGACCGGCGAAATTGGCGAGCGGCCCGCCCATGCCGAAAGCGAAGGTGATGATGCCCATGTGCTCAATGGACGAATACGCAAACATGCGTTTGATGTCGCGCCGCCGGTAGAGCATGAAAGCAGCGAAGACCAGCGAAACGAGTCCGAGCGTCACCATCAGCGGGCCGGGAGCAATCGCCGCCGGATTGACCGCGAGCAGCATCTTGAATCGCAACAGCGCATAGAGCGCGACGTTGAGCAAAAGCCCCGACAACACCGCCGATATCGGAGTTGGGCCTTCCGCGTGGGCGTCCGGCAGCCAGGCATGCAGCGGCGCAAGTCCGATCTTGGTTCCGTAACCGAGCAGCAGAAAAACGAACGCGACGTCGAGCAGAGCGGGATCGAAGGCGCCGGCGCGCGCGACCAGCACGCTCCAGACCATCGCGTCGAGCCCCTCCCCGATCACGGGACGGGCGGCCATGTAGACGAGAATCGTGCCAAACAGCGCGAGCGCAATACCAACGCTGCCGAGGATGAAATACTTCCACGCCGCTTCAAGCGCCTCGTGAGTGCGGTAGATTCCGACCATCATCACGGTGGTGAGCGTTGCTAGCTCGATCGCCACCCACATCAGTCCGATGTTGTTTGCGATTAGCGCCAGGTTCATCGCGAACATCAGGACCTGATACATCGCATGATAGAAGCGCACGAAAGGCGGTGTCAATCTTCCGATCTCGAGTTCGTGGCCGATATAGCTGGCGCTGAAAATGCTGGTGGTGAAACCGACGAAGCTCGTCAAAACGATAAACGTGCCGTTGAGATCGTCGACCAATAAGTAAGCGCTAGGCTGCGGCTTGACGAAAAACAACGACATTGAGCAGAGCAAGGTGAGCCCGGTCGCGGCGATGTTCGATCGAGCGGCTATGCGGTAGTTCGGCAGGGCGGCGAACAACGCCGCCGCGATAGCCGGAATTCCCAATACGCCGGCCAGGGCGTTAAACGTCATTGCCGTTCTCCGCGAAAATCGTTGAGAATCTGCACGTCAACCGTGTCGAAACGTTCGCGGATGCGAAACAGAAAAATGCCGATTACGATAAAAGCGATTAAGATCGAGAAGGCGACGCTGATCTCCACCACGAGCGGCATGCCTTTGGCGCCGGTCGCGGCAAGCACCAATCCATTCTCAAGCGACATGAAGCCAACCACCTGACTGACGGCGTTGCGTCGCGTCACCATCATCAACAGGCCAAGAAGAACGACCGAGAGGGCAAAGGCGAGATCCTCGCGTGCCAGCGGATCGGCTTCCTGTGTCACGCGCAGCATGACCACCATGGCGAGAGCGACGAGCGCCATGCCCGCGAGCATGGTGACGCCGACGCCGACCACTTTCTCGATCTCACGATGGATGCCGAGCCGCACGATGATGCGATGGAGTGCGACCGGAATGAGCGTGGCCTTGAAGATCAGCGCAATTGCCGCGGTGATGTAGAGATGCGGCGCATCCTGAACGAATGCTTGCCAAGCTACGGAAGCGGCCAAGACCACAGCATGCAAGGCGTAGATGTTGAGAAGCGCGTAGAGCCGATCCTGGTAGAGTTCGAGCAGACTGACCAGGACCAGCGACCCGGCGAGCAGATGCGCGATATCGAAGTCGATACCGCTCATTAGAAGCTCCCCGATACGAAGCGCAGTAGCGTCGCCAATAATCCGAGCATCAGTGCCGCGCCGAGGAATTCCGGCACCCGGAACACGCGCATCTTGGCAATAGAGGTTTCGAACAGCGCCAACAGCACGCCGCCGACGGCGAGCTTGGCGATGTAAGCGGCAATGCCGAGCGCAAGCGCCGGCAATGCGGCGCCGCTCGATTCGATACCCCAGGGCGCAAACAGGCAGGCAATCAGCGAAACATAGAGAACGAGCTTGAGCCAGCTTGCCAGCTCGATCAGCGCCAGATGGCGGCCGGAATATTCGAGCACCATGGCCTCGTGGACCATGGTTAGCTCGAGATGGGTCGCCGGATTGTCGACCGGGATGCGGCCGTTTTCGGCGATCGCGACCATGATCAAGGCAATCAGCGCAAGCGCGAGCGAGACGCGCAGGCCGACCGCCGGTGATGCCATGAAGGCGGACATGGTGGAAAGTTGCGTCGAGCCAGCGATCAGCGCCAGCGTGAATACGATCATGATCATGGCGGGCTCGGCCAGCGAAGCGATCATCGCCTCGCGGCTTGATCCGATGCCACCAAAGCTCGTGCCGACGTCCAGTCCTGCAAGAGCGAGAAAAAAACGTCCGCTGCCGAGCAGCGCCGCGATTGCGATCAGGTCCGCCGACCACGAGAATAGAAGCCCAGTGCGGAAAGTGGGAACCAGCGACGCCGCGACCCAGGTCGCAGCAAAGACGAGATATGGAATGACCCGGAACAGCCACGAGGCGCTGTCCGCCAGCACGACGTCCTTGCGCATCAAGCGCACCAGATCGAAATAGGGCTGGATGAGCGGCGGTCCGCAGCGTCGCAGCAGCCGCGCTTTCACCTTGCGCACGAAACCGGTGAACAGCGGCGCCAGCAGCAACACCAGCAGCATCTGCACGCCCTGAATCGTCAAATCGCGGATCAAGACCATAGGGCGAGCACCAGCAGCAGGACCACGAGCGTGCAGAATACGAGCGTCAAGAATTGTCGGATGGTGAGGAACTGCAGGTGATTGAGGCGGTCGGCTACAACGCCGATTGCGCCGGCGAGCGGCGCATAGATCCACTCCCAGATGGGATCGTGCAGTTCGACGGTCAGCCGCGCCGGCCGCGTGTCGTCCGGCGGCGCCATTTCCGCGGTTTCGCGGGCGCGAAAAACCACGGTGCCGAACACGCGGCGGATCGGCTGCGCAAAACTGGTTGCCGAGTATTGCGTAAGCACACTGGCATCGGGATAGCCACAATCCCAGGCCGGCGCTCGGCGCAAACGATCAGAAGCGAGGCGATGGATGGCAAATGCGGCGAGCGTGCCCGATATCGTCATGAACAAAAAGACGAGAAGCCCGTCATAAGAGCTGCGGCTCTCGGCAATCGGAACGATCGACAGCCATTGCGCGCCGATCTGCGCCGGCATGCTCTTGCCGATCAGAAACGAACTGATTGGCGCCAGCGCATCGATGAACAGACCCGGCAGAATTCCCGCGAGCAGGCATAGGCTCGCCAAAACCATCATGGCCACTCGCGAAAACCAATCCGTCTCCGATGCCGTTTCGGCGGCACGCGTGCGCGGCCGACCGAGAAACGTGACGCCATAGGCTTTGACGAAACAGGCAGCGGCCAATGCGGCGGAGAGCGCCAGTAATGCGCCGATCGTCGGGACCAGCAACTTCAGGCCCCATAACGGCAATTGCGGTGACAGCAGGATGGCCTGGAAGGTCAGCCATTCCGAGACGAATCCGTTGAGCGGTGGCAACGCCGAGATGGCAGCGCAGCCGACAAGGAACGCGAACGCTGTTTGCGGCATCCGATGGATGAGGCCGCCGAGATGCTCCATGTCGCGCTCGCCGGTCGCGGTGAGCACCGCCCCCGCACCGAAGAATAATAGGCTCTTGAACAGCGAATGGTTGAAGACGTGAAGGAGCGCCGCAGTGAAAGCGAGTGCGGCAGCAAACATCATGCCCTGCGTCTTGAACGCGAGTGCGAGGCCGAGGCCAATGAAAATGATGCCGATATTCTCCACCGTGTGGTAG
>DASXJB010000230.1:0-4862 GCA_036497645.1 Xanthobacteraceae bacterium | reverse complement strand
ATTGCGGATGTTCGCCGCAAAGAATTCGAGGAAGCGCATCGAGGCGCGCTCGCCGGCGACAGCGACGAGCGCCAGGAGAGTGTGTGCGCTGCTAATCCGGACACGATCGCTCATGGCAGGGCTCGATAATCATGGTTATCGGAGGTCGATGAGGTGCGTCGCCTGTACACAATTGTCGCTGCTGGTACGAGCTGGCCAAGCTTCGAGGAGGGGTGAGAATGATCGGCGACCGACCGGCCGATCGCCGCTGAGTTTAAGTGAAAAAAGTCGCAACAGCGGTCGCAACAGCGGCTGTAGGCACGCCAGCCCGATCAGCAAGCCGGCGGCGATGAATGCGACTTTTATCGCTACCCCATTTATTGAGGCGTCAATGGCAGAACAAACGGACCGAACGTCGCGGAATTTTCAGGAGCGACTACCCGGTGGTCTGTGGTGGGGTAGCAATAAGGCGCACCACTCTGTCTATATGAATTTACAGCCGTAAGCGCAGCGTTTGGACTTGGAAAAATAACACCACCCGAATTGACAGGCGCGCTGGGATCACCAATCAAAAACCCAATGCCCGGCAGCGTGCTTACATCCATGTAACCTACATTCCCGGAACAATCAGTCGATTGATAATAGGTGTTCCACGGTGGCCCAGCAGCCCCGATAACGGGGGTGATACCCGCCGAGGTGAAGCTGTTTCCCAAGTACACCCAGGTATTGTTAAGCAGAACGAGCAATGTGCCCGCCTGAACATACCCGACCAGGGTTCCTTGAGCGTCCACAATCTTAGTCGGTGGGGTGGCTTTGCCGTTCATCGGCGCTGTGTTCGCCGCCATCGCCGATACCGAGGCGAGCAATCCAATCGCTAGGGCAGAGCCCACAAGATACTTCCGCTTCATAAAGTAGCCATTCCTTTGCAAAGGCGCGCCGCCATTGGCGCGAATTGGATGCTGCAACGCCAATTTGATTAACGTCAAGCCTTTGCAATCGAAGGTGGGCATCCTCCATCCGGGGTGCCCGATACGCAGCAATCAGGCGACCGGCGCACTGAAGGAATAGCGCGGCAATGCATCATTGCGTTGCAGCGCCGGTCAATGCCGCGCGCGTTCCCGCTGTCTCCGCCGGCCACAGTGGTTAACCACTGAGGACTCACGGATTGCCGATCGGTGACCAATCAGCGCGGTCGCCCCCCGGTGCCTGAAATGCACCGATGCACCCGATAATTAACCGGCGGTCGGTGACAGTTACCGTCCCTGATTTGGGAGGGTTGCGTGGTGCAGGTCATCGACAAGTTGGAAGACGGCGGCGTCATCAGGTTCAACGTCCGTCGCAGCTCCCGTGACCACAATCTCATCCTGGGCAGTTGGCAACATGCCGTGGACGAGCACGGCATGGGGAGCCTCGGCCAAAACGAGTTCGGCGGATCCGTGGAGATCGAATATCAGCGCGTCCGCCATTGGGCCGCTCAGTACGGCGTGCCGTTCGTCTGGGTGGACGATCCCAATGGGCTGTTTCCGCCCCCTCAGCGGCGAACACCGTGAGGCCGCTGGCGGCTCAGCGCCGACGGAAATGATTACAATCTTCGGATGGGTCGCCGCGATTTGCTTAGCGATCTTTGCGGTCGTGTTCGCGTGCTCGGGCGCTATTTTTGCAGTAATTGCAGCAATTGCCTACTCGCCGCTCGGGAAAGTTTTGCGACCGTGGCTTTCGCGGTGGACCCTCTTGCGACCGTGGCTTTCGTGGTGGACCACGAACGAGCGCTTCAACCGGGTCGCCGGCAAGATAGCTGCCGTGGTGGTCGTCTTTGGAGGATCGCTGTGTGGCCTCGCATGGCTCACAGGGTGGTCAGTTTTTGGCTATCTCTGGCTCCTCACTGTGTGCTGGCTTGTCGTGCAACCGCGATTTTGGTTGTGAGCCCTCGCAGCAATCGCAACCTGACCAGCTGGAAACCATGAAGCCGCCGGCGGCGTGGGAACCCTGGAGTGCCGCGAAAGCAAAGGCCAACTTTTGGAAATGCTTCACCATCGACCTGATCGTCGTGTCATTGGTCACCTTTGCTTTTGACCTCTCGATGTTCTGGCTGTGGCTTTTTGGGGCCGTGCCATTAGTCCTGCGCAAGCAAATAATCGCCAGCATGATGAACCCGCGCTGAGCCGGCGCACACGTCAGATGGTCGTATAACCCCGCTGACGGCGACGCTTGATCGTGCGCTGCTCGGCTGACTGCGCCTCCTCGCGCCGTCGATAGCTGTGGAGCCGCATGATGCCGGCGAGCCGCGCCGCCCAACAGTCGCGCCGGCGTCGGTTGATCACTCCCTTGGAAGCCGCTTGCGGAGGTTCGCGATTCTGGTTCCGAAGTAGTCACGATATTTCGTTGGGGATGTTTCAAGATTAAATTTGTGCGATACCTGAATTCCTACGAACTCCACTATCACAGCCGTAAACAAGAAGATGAATGAGACCTTCTCATCATATGGGGCTTCCCAAAAGGATGGCTGGTTCCAAACATCAAGACAATTATGGTAAAATTCGCAGCGTATACTTGTCGTGAGATGAAACATTGCCGACATTAAGATTGAGCCAACAAAAAATATTGCAAAAAATAGTACCGCCACTCCGTTTTGAATTGTCCGGGCAAGGAAGAGTCTACTGTCCGAAAAATCCGCTTCGTACTTTGCGAGGCGCCGCGCTAGTCGCGCAATTTTGTTTTGGGCCGTTGAGACTGAGCGTCGTGCCCAGTAATCAGTCACCCGTGGTACTGTGTACCTATAGAGAATGGAAACAAGGTAAACGACAAAAGTGACGCCAAGGGCGATGAGGAACTGAACTACAACGTCACCCCATTTGAGCGAAATTTCCATTGTATCCCAGCCCCCGCCTCGCGTTTGTTACCGTCCATGGCTCTCCTACCAATGGTGATAACCCCGCTGCAGGCGGCGCTTGATCGTGCGCTGCTCATCGGCGTGCGCCTCCTCGCGCCGTCGATAGCTGCTCAATCGCATGGTGCCCGGGGATCCGCGCCGGCCCCATTCGCGCATGACGGTCCAATGGCCGAACAGGTTCGGCATGACCTGCACGACATAGAATCGGTTCATGTTGCGGGCCGGGTCGGTGCGGGTCAGATACGTCATTTGCTTGCTTCGCGGTAAACGGTCATGCCGGTGACGAGGTCGACCTCGCGCACCAGGCCGCCGACGGCGACGAGTTCATCGAGGATCTTGATCAGGACGTCTGGGGGGCGGGGGCCCGGGAGCGGAGGGCTCAGAGCCGCAACGATCCCCGTCCATTGAGCTGTCATCATCGCCCGGCAGTTTACCGCCGCACGCCGCTCACGACCATGTCGACGTTGCCGCTGCCGCACTGCGAGCAACGCAACCGCTCGTACCAATCCTGCGCCGTCGTCGCGGCGCCGTACCGCTCGGCCATTTGGGCCGGATCGGGCTCGACCTGGCGGCGGCAGTCCTTGCACCACACGATGAACCGCAGATGCGCCGCGGCGGCACCGCCGAGCGTCATTGGGGGGCCACGCTCGGCCTTCACCGCCGTCTCTGGTATCGGCCCTTTGATGGCGGCTCGTAGTGCTTTGTCGCCGGCAACGGCTCGCGGACCGGGTAGGGCTTGATCATCGCGCGGATCTCTTTGAGCGAGCGGATCCGCGGCGAGAGCGGGTACCGGTCGCCTTCAATGATGCGGTCAAGCTCGCTCAACAAGGCGGCTGTTTGTTCGTCGGATAGCTCAAGGGTCATGACCCGGAGATAGGGGTGTTAACTTTTCCCGCCGAGTCCGCGGATCGCGCGCAGCCGCTCGGCACTGCATCATTGCGCCGTAACGCCTGGGTTTAACCATTGAATGCCGCGCTCTGCGCGCGTTACGGCCAGGACTGGCGGAGTAGTCATCGGCCGAAAAAACCAGGAACACCGCGCTCTTTTCAAGGGTGGAGTGTGCTACAATTCGGACACGGAATCGAGCCATCACCTCAATACCGTACCCTGACCCCAATTGCCCAGTTTACCGCGGCGCTCCGCTTACGACCATGTCGATGTTGCCGCTGCCGCCGAGCAACGCAGCCGCTCGTACCAATCCTGCACGTCGTCGCGGTGCCGTATCGCTCATGCATTTCGGCCGGATCGGGCCCGAACTGGTGGCCGCACGACTTGCGGGGCGTAGTGCGTTGGTGCGGGCGTCCGCCCCGTTCAAAGCCTGAGCAGACCGCGGGCGTTGCCGTTCAGCAGCTTCTCTGTGTCTTCAGGGCCGAGCGGTAGCGTCTTCAGCCATTCGGTTCCGCGCGGGTTTTCGGCGAACGGGTAATCGACCGAGAACAGGATGCGGTCGATGCCCATTCCATCATGCTGCACACGAGTGCTGTATCCGAAGAGAAGCCGCTCGTCGTGATCCAGAAATGCTCGCAAAAGATGTCGCGGAAGGTCTTCTCCTTCATCGTCGCGCGCAGCGCATGGCTGATGCGCCACAACAGAACGGCAAGCCCTCACCCATGTGCCCGAGGATGATCTTGAGACCGGGATGGGCATCGAACACGCCGCTCAAGACAAAGCGCAGGCCCTGGGTCGCAGTTTCGACGGTGAAGCCCCAGGCGGCACGCAGGACGCCGGGATGCGACTGCGCGTAATCCTTGTAATAGGCCTCAATGACCGCAGGGTGCGGCAACGCCGGATGGATATAGATCGGCACGTCGAGCGCGGCGGCCCGCTCCCAGATCGGCCAGAACCGTTTATCGTCGTGAAAGACGCCGCCGGTCATGCCGTTGACCATCGCGCCCTTGAAGCCGAGCTGGGTGACAGCGCGCTCGAGTTCGTCGGCCGCGGCGCGCGGGTTTGCAGTTGGCAACACGGCGAACGCGGAAAAGCGGTCCGGATG
>DASXJB010000229.1:0-1712 GCA_036497645.1 Xanthobacteraceae bacterium | reverse complement strand
GCTCCAAGGCCAGTTCGAGGTCGCCGGCGTCGGCATCGGCAAATATCGTCTGCTCATCATCGTGATCTGCGGCCTGCTGACCGTCGCGCTGCAACTCATTCTCGCCAAGACCCGCTTCGGCAGCCGGTTGCGCGCGGCGGTTGACGATCAGCGCGTCGCGCGCGGGCTTGGCATCAATGTCGGCGCGGTATTCGGTATCACCTTTGCGTTCGGCTCTGGGCTTGCCGGATTGGGCGGCGCGCTGGGCGCGGAAATCCTCGGTCTCGATCCGACTTTTCCGCTCAAATACATGATCTATTTTTTGATCGTGGTGACGGTCGGCGGCACCTCCAGCATTACCGGACCGTTTTTCGCATCCATCCTGCTCGGCATGGGCGACGTCGCCGGCAAATATTACGTGCCGAAGCTCGGCGCCTTCGTCATCTATGCGATCATGATCATTGTCCTGATCTGGCGGCCGCAAGGGCTGTTCGCCCGCGGCGCGGTGAGCCGATGAGCGCGCGCGCCGACGAAGTCGCTCTTTATCTCAAGCGCCGCGCCCGCTGGTCGCCGCTCGAAATCGCGTTCTGGATTTTCGCTTTCGCGACGATCTGGCTGTTCCCGGGAAAATACCTGATCCTCAAAGACACCGCGATCCTGGCGCTGTTCGCACTGTCGCTCGACCTCATCCTCGGTTACGCCGGCATCATCTCGCTCGGCCAAGCCGCGTTTTTCGGTCTGGCCGGATATTTTTCCGGCCTGGTCGCCAAATACGGGTTCATCGATGAGCCGGTGATTGCGCTGGTTTGCTCCGGCGTGGTGGCAGCCGGCTTGGGCTTTGTCACAAGCTTTCTGGTGCTGCGCGGCTCCGATCTCACCCGGCTGATGGTGACGCTCGGCGTATCGCTGATGCTCGGCGAACTCGCCAACCGTTATTCCAACATCACCGGCGGCGCCGACGGCCTGCAAGGCGTCGAGATCGCGCCGGTCTTGGGCCTGTTTCGGTTCGATCTGTTCGGCCATAACGGCTATGTCTATTGCCTGAGCGTGCTGTTTATCTGCTTTGTCATTGCGCGACGGATCATCTATTCGCCGTTCGGCCTGTCGCTGCGCTCGATCAAGGGCAACAATCTGCGCGCCGCCGCGATCGGCATTCCGGTCAAGTGGCGGCTGGTGGCGATCTACACGGTGTCGGCGGGCTTTGCCGGTATCCCCGGCGCGCTGCTGACCCAGACCACCGCCTTCTGCTCGCTCGACGTGTTCTCGTTCCAGCGCTCGGCCGACCTGTTGCTGGTGCTGATCATCGGCGGCACCGGCTATCTCTATGGCGGCCTGATCGGCGCGGTGATCTACAAATTCCTGCAGGACTGGATCGCGAACCTGACGCCGCAATACTGGCAGTTCTGGATCGGGCTGGTGCTGGTCGTCATCGTTCTGATCGGCCGCGAGCGCATGGCCGGCTGGATTGGCGCTGTGCGCACCTTCTTCAACCGGCTCGGCGCGCGCTTGATGCCGCGTCTGCCGGCGCTCGGCGGCGCCGGATCCGAGGGACATTGAGTCGTGCCGATCCTGCAAACCATTCAGCTGGAAAAACGCTTCGGCGGCATCCTTGCCGCGCAGAACGTCAATCTCGCGGTCGAGCCCGGCGCGCGCCACGCTTTGATCGGGCCCAATGGCGCCGGCAAGACCACGGTGATCAATCTCCTCACCGGCGTGCTCCGCCCGACCGGCGG
>DASXJB010000228.1:0-4295 GCA_036497645.1 Xanthobacteraceae bacterium | reverse complement strand
GGATCACGGGCGGCATCAACGGCGACGAAACCACGGGGTCGAAGTTTGACGGACTATTGGCCCGTTAAGCGGACAGCGCACGGCAAGAAGACAGCCGAAGCCGTTATCGGGTTTATCGAGGCGCTGACGGTGCCGAGCGGCACCGGAGTGGGCAGGCCGTTCAAGCTGGACAAGTGGCAGACCGATTTCATCAAGGACATCTACGAGCCGCAGCGCATTCTCAGCAATGGCTCGCAGCGGCGCGCGGTGCGGCGGGCGATCCTGTCGGTAGCCCGCAAGAACGGCAAGACGGCGCTGATCGCCGCGATGGCTCTGGCGCATCTGGTCGGCCCGGTCGCCGAGGTGCATGGCGAGATTTATTCCGCGGCCAACGATCGCGATCAGGCGAGCATCGTTTTCAAATTCGCCAAGCAGATCGTCGAGCTCGAACCCGATCTGTTGAAAGAGATTGATATCGTGCCCTCGACCAAGACGATGATCGGTCGGCGCATGGGCACGGTGTACCGGGCGATCTCTGCCGAGGCTGGCACCAAGCACGGCTATCTGCCGAGCGTCGTGATCTATGACGAGCTCGCGCAAGCCAAGAACCGCGATCTCTATGATGTGCTCGACACGTCGTTCGGCGCCCGAAGCGAGCCGTTGTTCGTGGTGATCTCGACGCAGTCGAACGATCCCGAGCACGTGCTGTCGCGATTGATTGACGATGGCATGTCCGGGGTCGATCCCTCGATCGTCTGCCATCTCTACGCCGCCGACGACGGTTGCGCGCTCGAGGACGAAGAGCAATGGAAGAAATCCAATCCCGCGCTGGGCCGCTGGCGCGATCGAGAGGATTTCGTGTCGGCAATTCGCAAGGCGCAAAGATTGCCTGCGGAAGAGCCGAAGGTCAGGAACCTATTCCTCAATCAGCGCGTGGCGCCGGTCTCGCCGCTGATCTCGCGCGCGGAATGGATGGCCTGCAAGGGCGAGGTGATCCTCAACGATGGCGAGGAAGTTTATGCGGCGCTGGACTTGTCGAGCGTCGCCGACTTGACTGCGCTGGTGATCGGCAGCGTCGATGAGCCGTGCCGCATCTGGCCGTATTTCTGGAAACCGCGCGATCACGTTGAAGAGCATTCCAATCGCGACTTCGGCAGCGGCACGTTCCGCTATCGCGAGTGGGCCGAGGCTGGGCACCTATTATTGTCGCCGGGAAAGACGATCGATCCCGAGGCTGTGGCGTTGTTCATTGCCGAATTGACGCAGCGCTACAAGGTGCGAGGCCTCGCTTACGATCGCTGGGGAATGCCGGCGTTGTTGAAGGAATTCGATCGCGTCGGCCTGCAGGTTTTCGAGGACAAGGGCGACGGCAAGGGTGACGGGTTGCGATTGATTCCGTGGGGCCAAGGTTATCGCGACATGGGCCCGGCTGTGAGCGCGCTGGAATATACGGTGATCGAGCGCAAGCTGATACATCCGAACAATCCGGTGTTGAACTGGAATATGGCGAATGCGGTGGCACGACTTGATCCTGCAGGCAATCGCAAGCTGGACAAGGACAAGGCGCGGTTTCGGATCGACGGCGCGGTGGCGCTGACGATGCTACTCGGTCTGCGTTCGCGCGACCGCTCGACGCAGAAGCCGATCGATATCGAGGCCTTGATAGGCTGATGTTCACATCACATTGGATCGCACGAGCTCTGCAGCGATCGAAGAAGCAACGCGAACGGGCGGCGCGCAGATGGCGCGCGGCATTGCGGCAGCATCGATGGTGGGCGTGGTCGAGAGAGAGCACACATGGTCAAGCGAGCAAAAAAGAAAGCAGCGGCAGTAAAGGTGCAGAAGGCGCCAAAGCCAAAGAAGGCGGTTTATAGTTACTACGCCGAGAATATGAGCGAGATTGCCGAAGGGGATGCAGCGTTGGTGACGCGCTTTAACCAGATCGGCGCGCACGGTTGGAGATTGATGTTTCTCAGTGGCAACATTGCTTGGTTTGTCGGGGACGACACCGCAACAACGCCCCCGGTGATCGAGCATGACGAACAACAACAGCCGCAACCACAACCGTGAAATCTGGATTGCAGTGGCGTTCATGGTCGGCATTGCGGTCGGCATGGTTTTGCTCATTTGCATGATCGTGTGATGGGGCGAATATATGAGACAGCTTTCACATCTGATCGGCGAGCCGCTGCAAGAAGCGATCGACGAGATCGAGGCTTTTGCGATTGCCAATCACTGCTGGCTGAAATTCGTCGAGGGCGATGGCTGCCTCGATCGAAAGAAGCTCAACGTTTGCGTCAAGGACGGCACAATCAGGGAGTTCATCATCACTGAATAGGGGACCGCTCATGGGGAACAGATTTGAGCGAGACGATAGAGTTCGATTGCAGAAAGCAATGGCAGTGCGTTTCGCCTACAAGGCACACGGGCTGGCTAAACGCACCAACTGGATTAAGCGTCAGGGCACCGTCGTGCGTGTGGCGCGCGTCGCCGATCACGTCAGCGTGCTGTGGGATGATCGCGCATCGGTCGATCAATGGCCTACCCGCGCGCTGGAAAAGATTTGAATGAACCTCGATCATCCGCATGGCACAGCCTACTGGAAGCGGCGCCGCTTGCTGCAGTTGAAAGCCGAGCCGCTATGCCGGATGTGCCTGCGTAATGGCATCGTGCGAACGGCGACGATCGCGGATCATATCGAGCCGCATCACAACGATTGGAATAAATTCAAACTCGGCGAACTGCAGTCGCTGTGCGAACAGTGTCACAACCAAACCAAGCGCATGATTGAATTGCAGGGCTACGGCCTCGAAGTCGATGACGACGGTTGGCCGATCGATCCAAACCATCCAGCGAACAGGATATGACATGGGCGATAACCCGCACGGCAGCGTCGGCGCACTGCGCGTCAGAGAGTCATTCAATCCGAGCAAGGACAACATGGTCGATAAGATCAAGCGTTACACCGCTGATCTGATCGATCTGTGCGAGGAATTAAAGCCTCTCGATCCGCGGTTAGCGAGCTTGGCACAGACCGCATACGAGCAAGCTGCGATGTGGGCCGTCAAGGCGGCCACGACGCCGAAAGAATAGGATAGCGTGACATGCCGATTTTGCAGTGGAACGCGGCGCATGGTGACGCAGCGCCTATCAGCGTGGCGTGCGAGTCTGTCGTCCATCTCGCGCCATGGGACAACAGCATCGACACCAATATCGTCCACATCGTTGGGCAAGGCACGATCCAATCCTTCGGCTGGGGCCAAGCCTCGACCAAGCGCGTTCTGTTCGAAGCGGGGATCGTCCTGAAACATTCGGAGCATCTGCAACTGTTGGGATTGCAGGATCGCGAGATCAACGAACCGGCGATCGGCATCTATGCGACCGCAGGCGACAACTACTGGAATGAAATCTCTTTCACCGCGACCGGCGCGGCGGAAACGATCCGGCGCCTCGATGCGATCGTGCAGCGGCTCGAGGACGTAGAAAATCGCTTGTTCGAACTTCAGAACTCGCGGTCGGAATCAGCCGCGAGTTCCGAGCGGACCAAGACGCATGCTGCAGCGATTTAATCCGAACCACGATCCCACAACCGGCGAATTCGCCGAGGGTGGTGAAGGTGGCGATGGTGGCGGTGCGAAGCCTGCGAGCGAGAAGCCGAGCGGCGGTGGCAAGGGCGGCAAGGGCGGCAAGGTTTCGAAGATTTCGGACTTTGACAAAAAGGGCGTTCGTCTCGACCACAACACCACGATCAATCCGGCGAAGGCCGAAAAATTCCTACAGACTTGGAATGAGAAGATCGCCGAGACGCCGGAGGATTTCAAAAAGGATTTTATCGGCGTCCCCGGCACGATGACGATCACGTATGATGACAGCAACGATCAGCTCAAGGTTGCCGGTCAGGTGCGGGAAGGGAACGATGATGGTCGCAGTATCGGTGATTATGAGCGTAACATTGATCTGAAAAACAATAGTGCCTATTCCGCTTATTTTGTCTTGAAAAAGGGCGAGCGTGGTGAAGGTGTTGGCAAGAAGCTGCTGGCATCGAATATCGCGATGTACCAGAAGATGGGCATCGACATCGTTAAGGTCAGCGCCAACATTGATGTCGGCGGCTACGCGTGGGCTAAATACGGTTATGTGCCGACAGAGAAATCATGGAGTGATTTGTCATCGGATATTCGCAACAAGCTGAATGATCAGGGCGACCGCGCCAATCACGCCGCATCTGGATCGGGCTACACGCCGGAAACTTGGGATCAGATCGGCGACCATGATCAATCCCAGATCGAAACCGCATGGTCGCGCGCGACCTACAG
>DASXJB010000227.1:0-7494 GCA_036497645.1 Xanthobacteraceae bacterium | reverse complement strand
TATTGCGGGCGAGTCGCTTCATCGAAGGGGTGACGCGCGAGCGGTTTAAGGCGCAATTTAATATGACCTTGCCGCGTTTCGACGTGATGGCGGCGCTCTATCGCAAGCCGGATGGCATGCTGATGAGCGAAATTGCGCGTTTCCTGATCGTGTCGAACGGCAATGTCACCGGCATTGTCGACCGGCTGGTCTCAGAAGGGTTTGTCGCCCGCTCGCAGCGCAATGGCGATCGCCGCACCTCGTTCATCACCTTGACGCGGCGCGGTCGCGCCGCCTTCGCGGCTATGGCGACCGCGCACGAGCACTGGATCGATGAGTTACTCGGCGGCATTTCCGCGCGCGATGCGGAGCAATTATCGGCGAAACTGAAATCGTTTCGCAGCGAGTGGGAGGGCGAAGCATGACATCGATGGCCGGCTTTAAGGCTTCGCATTTTCTCTGGCGGGTCGATGGTGCGGTTGCGGTCATTCAACTGAACCGGCCGGAGCGGAAAAATCCGCTGACTTTCGAGTCCTATGCCGAATTGCGCGACACGTTCCGCAAGCTCCCTTATGCCGATGACATCCACGCTGTGGCCTTTCTGCCGAACGGCGGCAATTTCTGTTCCGGCGGCGACGTGCACGAGATCATCGGTCCATTGGTCGCCATGGAGACCAAAGAGCTCTTGGCGTTCACACGCATGACCGGCGACCTCGTCAAAGCCATGCTTCATTGCGGCAAGCCGATTATTGCGGCGGTCGACGGCGTCGCCGCCGGCGCTGGCGCCATCATCGCGATGGCTTCCGATCTGCGTTTGGCGACGCCGCAGGCGCAAGTCGCATTCCTGTTCAATCGCGTTGGCCTCGCCGGCTGCGACATGGGAGCATGCGGGATACTGCCTCGCATTATCGGTCAGGGCCGCGCCGCTGAGCTGTTGTTCACCGGCCGCTCCATGAGCGCGCAGGAAGGACTCCAATGGGGCTTCTTCAACAAACTTGTCGACGCCCAAATACTTGAGCAGGAGGCGTTGTCGCTGGCGCGGCGCATAGCGTCGGGCCCGACTTTTGCCAACGGCATCACCAAGACTCAACTCAATCAGGAATGGTCGATGAGTCTCGATCAGCTCATCGAGACAGAAGCGCAGGCGCAGGCGATCTGCATGCAGACCAAGGATTTCGAACGTGCCTATCGCGCGTTTGTCGCCAAACAGAAACCGGTATTCGAGGGCGATTAGTGCCGGATAAGACTTTCCTCAACTGGCCATTCTTCGACGAGCGCCATCGTGCGCTCGCGGCGAGCATTGAATCCTGGTGTGCGTCGAATCTAGCATGCACGCGAAATGCTGAGGGCAGCGCGCACGGTGTTCTCGACGCCGCCTGCCGCGATCTCGTGCGGCAACTCGGCCGCGATGGCTGGCTCGCCCATACCGCGCCAGAACCTGGCGGCACGGCGCCACTTGACGTGCGCACGCTTTGCCTCATTCGCGAGACGCTGGCGCGGCACGACGCACTCGCGGACTTTGCCTTTGCGATGCAAGCCCTGGGCGCCGGTCCGATTAGTCTTTTCGGTAATGCCGAGCAGCGGCATTGGCTCACGCGCACGCGCAGCGGCAAAGCAATCGCCGCGTTTGCGCTGACCGAGCAGCAATCGGGCTCGGATGTGGCCAACATCGCCATGACCGCGCGGCGCGACGGCAATGGCTACGTTTTGGACGGAGAGAAAACCTGGATCTCGAACGGCGGCATCGCCGATCTCTACGTTGTCTTTGCCCGGAGCGGTGAAGCTCCGGGCGCGAAGGGGATTTCCGCGTTCATTGTGCCTGGCGATGCGGCGGGATTTTCGGTCACCGAGCGCCTCGATGTGATTTCGCCGCATCCGTTGGCGCGGATTGCCTTCGATCGGGTGCGCGTGCCCGCGAGCGCGATGCTCGGCGCGCCCGGCGAGGGCTTTAAAATTGCCATGGCGACGCTTGATGTATTTCGCGCGACCGTCGCGGCGGCCGCGCTTGGTTTCGCCCGCCGCGCGCTCGAGGAAACGCTCAAGCGGGCGCGCGGGCGGCGCATGTTCGACGGTGCGCTCGCCGACCTGCAGCTGGTGCAGGGCGCAATCGCCGAAATGGCGCTCGATATCGATGCCGCGGCGCTTTTGGTTTATCGCGCCGCCTGGACGAAAGATTCGGGCGCTGCGCGGGTGACGCGCGAAGCCGCCATGGCGAAGCTGTTCGCGACCGAGCGGGCGCAGCGGGTAGTGGACAAAGCCGTACAGCTTCACGGTGGCGACGGGGTGCGGCGCGGCCACATTGTCGAGCGGCTGTATCGCGACATCCGGGCGCTGCGCATCTATGAAGGCGCGTCGGAGGTCCAAAAAGTCGTTATCGCAAGACAGATGCTTGCGGGAGGGTAATCATGGCAGCGCCTGTGCTTGGCCGTTCGGTCCATGTGGATACGTTCACGCGGGACAACCTGCCGCCCGCACACAAGTGGCCGGATATTTTGCTGGCCGGTTTCGAATATCCAGAGGAGCTCAACGCCGGTGTCGAACTGACCGACCGCATGGTGGCGGGCGGTTTCGGCGACCATGTCGCGCTGATCGGCAGCGGCCGCCGCCGCACCTACAAGGAGCTGTCCGATTGGACCAATCGTATCGCCCATGCGCTGGTCGAAGATTTCGGAGTTAAGCCAGGCAATCGCATTCTCATTCGGTCGGCGAATAATCCGGCCCTGGTGGCATGCTGGCTGGCCGCAACCAAAGCCGGCGCCGTCGTGATCAACACCATGCCGATGCTGCGCGCCGGCGAATTGGGCAAGATCGTCGATAAGGCCGAGGTGACGCTGGCGCTGTGCGACACCAGGCTGATGGATGAACTGGTCAATTGCGCCAAGACCAACAAGCACCTCAAACAGGTCATCGGCTTCGACGGCACCGCCAATCACGACGCCGAGCTCGACCGCATCGCGCTGAGCAAGGACGTCACCTTCAACGCGGTGAAGACCGGCCGCGATGATGTCGCGCTGCTCGGCTTCACCTCCGGCACCACCGGCGAGCCGAAAGCGACGATGCACTTTCATCGCGACCTTCTCATCATCGCCGACAGCTATGCCAAGGAAATTCTTGCGGTGACGCCGGACGACATATTCGTCGGTTCGCCGCCGCTCGCCTTTACCTTCGGGCTTGGCGGGCTCGCGATCTTTCCACTACGCTTCGGCGCCACCGCGACGCTTCTGGAGAATGCTTCGCCGGCCAACATGATCTCGATCATCGAGACCTATAAGGCCACCATCTCGTTCACCGCGCCGACCGCTTATCGCGCCATGCTCGGCGCTATGCACAACGGGGCGGATCTGTCCTCGCTGCGGGTTGCGATCTCGGCTGGAGAAACGCTGCCGGGACCTGTGTTCGAGGAATGGTTGGCGAAAACCGGCAAGCGGATTCTGGACGGCATCGGTTCGACCGAAATGCTGCACATATTCATTTCGAACCGGCTCGGCGACGCGGCACCGGCCTCGACCGGAAAGCCGGTCAGCGGATACGAGGCCAAGATTGTCGGCGACGACATGAAAGAAAAGCCCCGCGGCGAAGTCGGCAAGCTTGCGGTCCGCGGTCCCACCGGCTGCCGTTATCTCGCCGACAAACGCCAGGATTCCTATGTGCGCGACGGCTGGAATCTCACCGGCGACGCGTTTGCGCAGGACGAGGAGGGCTATTTCCATTTTGCTGCGCGCGCCGACGATATGATCATTTCCTCCGGCTACAATATCGCGGGGCCGGAGGTAGAGGCGGCGCTGCTGTCGCATCCGGACGTCAAGGAATGCGCGGTGATCGGCGTGGCCGACCAGGAGCGTGGCCAGATCGTTCAGGCCCATATCGTGCTCAAGGAAGGCGTCGCGCCAGGCGCGGAATGCGCCAAGCGTTTACAGGATCACGTCAAGGCGACCATCGCGCCGTTCAAATATCCACGCTCGGTGAAATTCATCGAGGTGTTGCCGAAGACCCAGACCGGCAAAATCCAGCGCTTTCGGCTGCGGCAAAGCCCGCCATCGGGCGCTTCGTGAGGAGAGAGCAGGTGGCGCAACCGCATACATTCCTTCATCCACGTGAGTGGAAGCTCGCCAAAGGCTTTAGCAATGGCGTCGTCGCCGAAGGCCGCATGATCTTTCTCGCCGGCCGGGTCGGCTGGAACGCCGAGCAGCGGTTCGAGAGCGAGGATTTTGTCGCACAGGCGCGGCAAGCGCTCGCGAATATCGTAACGCTTGTTGCGGAGGCCGGCGGCGGCGCGGAGCACATCACGCGGCTGACCTGGTTCGTTCTCGACAAGCAGGAATATCTGTCGCACTTACGCGAACTCGGCGAGGCCTATCGCGGTGTCATGGGCAAACACTTTCCGGCGATGACGCTCATTCAAGTCGGCGCATTGGTCGAAGACAAGGCGCGGCTCGAGATCGAGGCTACGGCTGTTGTGCCCCTGAGGGTTCAACTGTCTGCCAAGGACGCGGCCCGAGTCGAAACGATCCTTCGCTCAGGGGCCGCTGACGAATCCGTTCTGACAATCCGGCTCTCGGTGGCAAAGCCCCAGGCCGGATCGTATCGGTGCAGGTGATAGACCGGGCGTGTCTTCATCGGCGGCGGATATTCGCCCTTGCGCAGCGTCGTCGCGATGCACGGCACCACACTCGCGGGGACGCGTCCGACTTGGCCTGCGGTGCCGCGATGAATGTGGCCGCTGGAGATGGCGACGACGCGCCCCGAGTGTTGCAAAGCATCGCGCAGCCGCGACATGCTTTCCATTGTCTCGAAATGAAGGCGGTCCGGTCCGACTGTGACCTCAAATGGCGGATGATGCGTGAAAACGGCGATTGGTTTATCGGGCTCGGAATCAATCAATTCGATCAGACGCCGCGCCTGTTCCGGACGAAACTCGCCTCGACTGCTGCCTGTTTTAAGCGTGTCCAGCGCGATCAGCCGCACCGGATAATCTTCGACCGCGTAGTCGATGAATCCGGAAACGGGCGCGAGATAGCCTTGCGCAGAAAAAGCGGCGCGGAGATTAGCCCTGTCGTCCTTGTTGCCGGGCAGCACGCAAACTGGCGCGCGCGCCTTTGCGAGGAGGGCAAGGGCTTGCGCATATTCGTCCTGGCGGCCGTCGTGAACGATGTCGCCGCTGTGAACAATCACATCTGGCGCCGGATCGAGCGCATTGATGTCCGCGATCGTTGACGCAAAGTCGTGCATTCTCCGATCGGCGTCGCGCGCCTCGAGCGCCAGATGCGTGTCGGAGATGTGTGCGATGATCATGACGCGGAATTATCGTTTTTTGTTTTCAACCCGGCGTAATACTCTTTAAGAATCGCCACCACTTCGGGCCGGCTGAATTCCGGCGGTATCTCGGCATTACTCGACAACATCCTGCGCTGCTCGGTGCCCGAGATCGCAATGTGATATTTCGGATCGTGCGGGCAGGTTTTTTCCGTCGCCATGCCATAGCACTTACGGCAATAAAACGTGACGTCGATCTTCAGCGGCTTCGTGCAAAGCGCGCCCGGCCAGAGCTGATCGAAGATAGCTTGCGAATCGTAGGGACCGTAGTAATCGCCGACGCCGGCATGATCGCGTCCGACAATAAGATGCGAACAGCCGAAGTTCTGGCGAATAAGCGCATGAAGGAGCGCCTCGCGCGGGCCGGCATAGCGCATCTCGATCGGATAGCCGGCTTGAATGACCGTTCCGGGGCGAAAATAATTGTCGATCATCGCTTGGATGGCCCGAGTGCGAACCTCGGCCGGTATGTCGCCGGCCTTCAGTTTTCCGAGCACCTGATGAATGAAAACGCCGTCTGACACCTCAACCGCGATTTTGACCAGGTGTTCGTGGCTGCGGTGCATGGGATTTCGGGTCTGAAATGCGGCGACAATCGACCAGCCGCGCTCCAAAAACATCGCGCGTGCCTGCGCGGGGCGGATGTAGAGTTTCGGATATCTGACGGGATATTCGCCTTCGCTTAGAACGGACACCGGTCCGGCCAAATTGACGTCGCCTTGCTGGAAGAGTTTCGCGACGCCGGGATGTTTCGGATCGGTCGTGCGGTAGACGTGCTCGGCCTCGATCGTCTTGTCGATCGCATATTTCTCTCGAACCGCCATCACCGCGAGGATTTCGCCACTTTCGGCGTCAACAAGGGCGACTTCTTCTTCGGCGCGGATGCTGCCGGCAAGATTGCTATCGACCGAGAGCGTGATCGGGATTGGCCAGAACACGCCATTGGTCAATTTCATATCGAGACATAAACCGCGCCAAGCGTCGTGGTCCATGAAGCCGTCGAGCGGCGTGTAGGCGCCCATGGCCAGCATGAAGAGGTCGGAGACGGTGCGCGAATCCAGAGGAATTTTCCTAAGTTTTTCGGCCCGCTTGCGCTCTTCCGGTCGCTGCGTCTGCGGCAGCAGAAGCGGCTTGACCTGTTCCGAATTGTGCGGCGGCACCAGTTGGGCCATTGGCGATTAATAACCGGCGATCAATCGATGATGTGATACACCGGCGCTTTTTCCATCGCCCATTTGCCGGAATGGTGATCGTAGCGCGACAGTGTGAAGCAATGCCAATCCTGATCATCGAGCTTCGGATGATCCGCGCGATAATAATATCCCGGCCATCGCGTTTCCGTCCGAAACAAAGTGTGCTGGGTGACGCATTCCGAAGCCAGCACACGGTGATGAAGCTCCCATGCCCGTTGCAGCTGGTGCAGGTCTTCGGCGCCGAGATGGGCGAGATCTTCCGTGAGCATGCCGAGTAATTCGAGCCCGCGCGTGAGCAGCGGTTCGTTGGTCGTGTAATGGGCGCTGATCCCGCCGACATATTCGTCCATGATCTTTTCAAGCCGCTGCAAGCCATGCAGCGGCAGCAGGTAGCTCGGCGACACGGTCCCGGCCACGATCTCGTTGCGCCCGATCCGGTAGTTTTCCAGTGGCTTGTAGACAACCTTCTTAAGCTCTTCGTATTCCGCCTCGCTGACCACGGGCTGCTCTCGCCCGATTTCATTCACGTACCTGACTGCGGCTTTGGCGGCGATGCGACCCTCGGTGAACGATCCCGACGAGAATTTATGCGCGGACCCGCCGATGGCGTCGCCCGCGCCGAACAGGCCTTCCACCGTCATCATGCGGTTATAGCCCCACTGATAGTCAGCGGGTGCGTAGTCTTCCGGACCGCTCGCCCAGGCGCCTGAACAGGTCGCATGCGATCCCATCACATAGGGCTCCGACGTGGTCAGTTCAGGATTTATCTCCTTGGGATCGATATTTTGCGACGCCCATACTACCGCCTGGCCGATGGTCATGCCGAGGAAGTTCTCCCAGCCGACTGTCTCCTTGTGCGGATCTTGAAAAGCCTCCTTGGTGACCATGCGGATCGGGCCGCGGCCGGCCTTGACCTCTTCGAGCAGCGCGTGATTGCGCAAGCACGTCGGCACCGGGTGATGATTGACGTAGTCCCCGACCATCTTCTCGATCGAGTCGCGCCAGAATG
>DASXJB010000226.1:0-4292 GCA_036497645.1 Xanthobacteraceae bacterium | reverse complement strand
CGATGGCCGCGGATTGCCGAACACCATCGCCGGATTGGCCATCGGCGTTGATCCGATGATCAGAAAGTCGATGTCGCCGCAGCCTTCGAGAATGGCGGCGCCGGCGGCGGCGCGCAGCTCGTATTCCTTCACGCCCGGCTTGGCGCGCGCGACCATGGCTTCCATGGCGTTTTGGCAGAGCACGCCGGCTTTGCGCACGCAGTCGAGTTCTTCGGTGCTGTGGATCGATAACAATTCATGCAGGAAGCCCTGCGTGAAGACGATATCCGCTTCCGGCAAATTCTCGCGCAGCACGTTGTATTGGTTGACCGGCAGGTAATCGGCGTGGCGCGAATCGATTTCCATCAATCCGATGCGGCCGCGCTCGAGCTTCAGCTCGCGCAAGCGCTCGACCATGATATCCGCATAGCGCCCGTTGCGGCTGTGGCGGACGTCCTTGACCGCGACCTCGACCTGCCGGCGCACCGCTTCGGCATGGGTGCCGCCCATCGAGTAGATCAAGGTCGGCTCGCCTTCGAGCGGCGCCACGACGTAGCTTGAGAGCGCGTGCCACTCCCAATGACCGGTCAGCCACAACATGCCGCCGCCGAAGCTCCAGTGGCTCGGGCCGCCGGGCACGATCAGCGCGTCGAGCTTGTGTTCGCGCATTTTCGCCCGCAGCGCGCGGTAGCGGCGGTCATATTCCGCCTTTGAGAACTGCTCCCACACCGCGTCGCGGTAATACGGCGTGTCGCGCATATTGGCGAACGGCAGCGACTGGTCGAGTTTTGTTCGCACGACCTCCCACGGCTGCGGGCCGATGCGCGGCGGGCGAATGTTCATGAACGGACCTCGGTGTGAAGCTTTGATTGAGTTTAATTGCCGCAACGATCTATGCTTCGTCAATGCGCCATTCGCACCCCGGTGCGCTGCAATCGCGGCAAGACTTCGTCGCAGAAATACGGTACTTCCGCGAGATAATTCACGAAGGACAGGCCAATACCGCGCACGCCGGCTTGGCTGATGGTGGCCAATTCCTCGGCGACGCGATCGGGTGTGCCGACGAATGGATAGCCGCCGATCGCGTTGGCGGCGAAATAGCGCCGCTTCTTGTCGTACTCTTCGCCGCCGATCGTGTACGGCGTGATGCTCTTGTTCGCCAGCATGCCGTCGATCGCGCCCCAATCGGCATGCTCGATATTGACATGCCGGTAATAATCCTCGGCTTCCTGCTGGCTCGGCCGGCAGATCACCTGGCCGACGGTGAACACCTCGATCTGGCGGCCGAGCTTTGCCGCTGCCGCTTTGATCTCGGCGACCTTGGCCGCGTTGGCCGCGAGCGAGGTGCGCGAGCCGGCGGTCGCCACAAAGAAAGCGTCGCAGTTCTTCAGCGCAAAGGCCTGTCCAACATCGGACGAGCCCGCATTCATGAGCAGCGGCCGAGTATTGCCGCACGGCTTCGGATAGGCGCGGGCGCCCTTGAGTTGGAGATACCGTCCATTGAAATCGAAGGTGCCGTCGCGCGACCAAGCAAGCTTCACCACATCGATCCATTCCTGCGCGTAGTCGTAGCGCGCGTCATGTTCGCGCTGCTTGACGCCGAACATGTCGAACTCGCCCTCGTTCCAACCGACGACGATGTTGACGCCGGCGCGGCCTTCGCCGATGTGATCCGCGGTGACGAATTCCTTGGCGGCGATCAAAGGATGAAACAGCGGCGCGTGAACGGTGCCGAACACCGTCATGCGCTTGGTAGCGGACAGGAGCCCTACCGCCCAGGTGATGGTCTCGAGCGAGCGGCCATGGAAATCGGTGTCGCCGCCATAGCCCTTCCAGCGCGCGATCGGCAGCATGAAATCAAGGCTGGCTTCGTCAGCAAGCTTGGCCAGTGCGAGGCAATCGGGCCAGCTGGCCGACCATCGCTCCGGGACTTTCGTAGCAGAGCGGCCGGACGAACAATTGGCGCCGAACAGCCCGATCTTGAGCGCATTGCCATTGTACATGGCGACGCGGTTTTCCATGGACGCGCTGCGCGCCAGCACGGCGTTTTCTCCCGATGTGTCAAATCATCATCGCTGCGATGGTCGCAGCGATCAAGCCGATCGAGTTGATTGAGCCGATTATAAACTGGTGCTGCCGGTCAGGATTGAACTGACGACCTCTCCCTTACCAAGGGAGTGCTCTACCACTGAGCTACGGCAGCAGGCGCGGGCTGACGCGCGGGTCTCAGAAGAGGTGGAATTGCGCGGCGATCCTTGCCATAGGGGGCATGCCCGCGCAAGCGAGCGGCCTAAACCCCGGCTTGCGGCATTGCCGGCCGGCGGCGGGCGTGTTTTGAGTGCGGCCATGGTCAACGGCGGCGAAGCTGGCGGCAAGGCGAATGCTCACGCCGCGCGCAAGGCGCGTCTGGCCGCGGCGCTGCGAGAAAACCTCAAGCGGCGCAAGCAACAAGCGCGGGAACGCGCAATGGCGCACAAAAACCCCCCGGCCGAAGTTTCGTCCCAAGAAGGCGAGCAAGACGCCGCGGCGGCGGGCGGCGCACCCGACTTCCGCCGTAATCACGATGAGGAGTAGGCGTGGATGGGGCGGCTGCCGGCATTTTTACTTTGCGCGCCCGGCCAGGCGAGTAGACAAGCAATTCGATTAACGAACGCCGTATAGGTTTATGGTGATAACGGTCCGCAACGGACCTTCGGGGATGAGCATGGATCGCATTCGTATCATTGGCGGCCGCAGCTTGAACGGCACTATTCCGATCTCCGGGGCGAAGAACGCGACGCTGCCGCTGATGATCGCGAGCCTCCTCACCGATCAGACTTTGATCCTGGAAAACGTACCGCGGCTCGCCGATGTGGCGTTGCTCGAGCGCATCCTCGGTAATCACGGCGTCGACATCATGGTGAGCGGAAAACGCTCCGGTCAGACCGCCGATCACGGCCAGACGCTGCACATTTCCGCTTCCCGCATTGTCGATACCACCGCGCCTTACGAGCTCGTGTCCAAAATGCGCGCCAGCTTCTGGGTGCTGGCGCCGCTCGTTGCCCGTATGGGCGAGGCGCGCGTCTCGATGCCGGGCGGCTGCGCCATCGGCACGCGGCCGGTTGATCTGCTCATCATGGCGGTGGCGCAGCTCGGCGCCGCGATCGAGATCGAAAGCGGCTATGTGGTGGCGCGCGCGCCGCACGGACTGCGCGGCGCGGAAATCGTTTTCCCGAAAGTCACCGTCGGCGGCACCCACACCGCCATGATGGCGGCGAGTCTGGCGCAGGGCACCACCGTGATCGAAAACGCGGCGCGCGAGCCGGAAATCGTCGATGTCGCCGACTGCCTCAACAAAATGGGCGCGCGAATTTCCGGCGCCGGCAGCAAGCAGATCGTCATCGAGGGCGTCGCCAAATTGAATGGCGCGCGGCACACTGTGCTGCCCGACCGGATCGAGACCGGCACCTATGCCATGGCGACCGCGATGGCCGGCGGCGATGTCTTGCTGCAAAACGCACGGCCGGAACTCCTGCAAGCCGCGCTCGACGTGCTCACGCGCACCGGCGTAAGCGTCACGCCGACCAACGAGGGCATCCGCATTGCTCGCAACGGCGCCGCCAACGGCTTGGCGCCGGTGGACGTGACGACCGCGCCATTCCCTGAATTCCCGACCGATCTGCAAGCCCAGCTCATGGCGCTGATGACGCGCGCCAACGGCACGTCCCACATCACCGAAACGATCTTCGAGAACCGCTTCATGCATGTCGGCGAACTGACGCGGCTCGGCGCGCGCATTCACCTGGACGGCGAGCGCGCCACCATCGAAGGCGTGCCGCAACTCAAAGGCGCGCCGGTGATGGCGACCGATCTGCGCGCCTCGGTGTCGCTGGTGATCGCCGCGCTCGCGGCCGAAGGCGAGACCATCGTCAATCGCGTCTATCACCTCGACCGCGGCTTCGAGCGGCTGGAGGAAAAGCTCGGCCGCTGCGGCGCGGCCATCGAGCGCCTGTCCGGCTGAGCTAAAGGCGAATTAATTCGTCATTGCGAGCGCGACGAAGTGGAGCGAAGCAATCCAGTCCGAAGAGCCCGACTGGATTGCTTCGTCGCTTGCGTTCCTCGCAATGACGCGCTTGTTCAACTTGACCGGACGATGCTCTAATCCATTTGACAAAGGGAAATGAGCAAAGGCCAGCTCCATGTTCCGCGCTCTCGCTCTGGCGCTTGCCGTTCTTTCCACGACGCTCGCTCACGCGCAGGATTATCCGACCCGTCCGGTCCGCCTGATCGTCGCCTTTACCGCAGGCGGCACCGCCGATCGCACCGCGCGGCTG
>DASXJB010000225.1:0-26949 GCA_036497645.1 Xanthobacteraceae bacterium | reverse complement strand
AAACTTCTTCAAGGGTTGCCCTCCAAATGTATCATCGCGCAGGATGATAGGCTCGGCGGAATTGCCGAAGGTCTCAGCGAGTGAACGGATGAAGTCGAGCGCCTGCCGTGGCAGCCAGCCGCGGTGGTTACCGCAGACGCTGCATCGCAACTCAGCGGCGTGCGGTCCTTTACCGGCGCCGATTGTCGCTATGTTTCTGCAGCAGGGCTTTTCAAGATCAGTGCGGCGATCGAGCTGCACTAAGGTCATGCACCACCCATGACGCGGGCCTTGATAAACCGCGACCTTTCGCTTTCGGTGATGCCCTTGATGCGATCGGTAATGTGGACGACGGCAATTTCGCCGCGTGACACCAACCTTTGCAATGTCTTCGTGGAGATGCCGAGTGATTGCGCCGTTGGCTTATATCGCCATACGCGATCAATTCCGTTTTCTTCGCTCATAAATCGCCTCTCGCTTGAAATGAAAAAGCCACCCGGTGGGGGCGGCCTGAAGGGGCGTGATGCTCTCTTCATAGGTGGGTGTAATTGTCCCGCCAGAGGGGGACGCGAAGCGACTTTAGGGCTTGGTGGGCGGCATCTTCCCATCGTCTTCCCAGGTCGTATTTTTGGGAAGATTGCCGGGTGCGAAAATGCGAGAAGTGCCTTATTTCGTTGACATTATCGGCGAGACTTAACTACTCGCGGCCCCCCAGTATTCTTAACAGCGGCCGCTTGGAGCAGCAACGCCGCGGCGCCGCGCCGTCAAGAGGCGGCGGGGATCGATTATCCCCACTTATGCGATAATAGGGCCGGAACTGTTCACTTGTCGGCTTGGCAGTGCCGGGCTAGGCCTGGAGGCGAGATCAGGGAGACGCCGTTGTGGCACGGGTCAAGAGCGAGGACGCCATCGGCGCCAAGGGCCGGCCGTTCACCGGCGCCGAATATCTCGAGAGCTTGCGCGACGGCCGCGAAGTCTACGTTTACGGCGAGCGCGTCGCGGATGTCACCGCGCATCCGGCCTTTCGCAACGCCGCGCGTTCGATTGCGCGGCTTTACGACGCGCTCCACGACGAGAAGAGCAAGGAGCTGCTTACTTGCGAGACCGACACCGGCTCCGGCGGTTTCACCCACAGATTCTTCCGCGCCGCGCGCTCGCGCGAGGAGCTGATCAAACAGCGCGACGCCATCGCCTATTGGGCGCGCATGTCCTACGGCTGGATGGGGCGCTCGCCCGATTACAAAGCCTCGCTGATGAACACGCTCGGCGCCAATTACAATTTCTACGGACGGTTCGCGGACAACGCCAAGGCCTGGTATCGGCGGGCGCAAGACAACGTGTTGTTTATGAACCACGCCATCGTCAACCCGCCGGTTGACCGGGCCAAGCCGGCCGATCAGGTCAAGGACGTTTTCATCACGATACAAAAGGACACCGACGCGGGCATCATCGTGTCAGGCGCCAAAGTGGTCGCTACGTCGTCGGCGCTCACGCACTATAATTTTCTCGGCCAGAATGCCGCGGTGCCGCTGCACGATACCGATCTTGCGGTGATGTTCATAGCGCCGATGAACGCGCCGGGCGTGAAGCTTCTGTGCCGCACCTCCTATGAGATGATGGCGAGCGTGATGGGCACGCCGTTCGACTATCCATTGTCGTCGCGCTTCGATGAAAACGACGCGATCTTCGTTTTCGATAACGTTTTCATTCCCTGGGAAGACGTGTTGCTTTACCGCGATCTGGAAAGATTGAAGATATTTTTTCCGCAATCGGGATTTCTCGCGGGCTATCAGTTCCAGGGCTGCACGCGGCTCGCCGTGAAGCTCGATTTTCTGGTTGGCGTTCTCGCCAAGGCCTTGCGTGCGGCAGGCTCCGATGAATTTCGCGGCAATCAGGCCATGCTTGGCGAGGTGATTGCCTGGCGGAATCTGTTCTGGGCGCTGACCGATGCCATGGCGATGAATCCGACGCCGTGGGTGAACGGCGCTGTTCTGCCCAATCTGCAATCTGGATCCAGCTATCGCGTCTTCGCCGGCGATGCATACGGACGGGTCAAGGAGATTGTCGACAAAATCGTCGCCGCGTCGCTGATCTATCTGCCGTCTTCGGCCAAGGATTTCAAAAACCCGGCGATCGATCGCTATCTCGCCCGCTATGTGCGCGGCTCCTATGGTATCGAATACAAAGACCGCATCAAGGTGATGAAGCTGTTATGGGATGCGATCGGAACCGAATTCGGCGGCCGGCACGAATTGTACGAGCGCAACTACGCCGGCAACCATGAAGACATTCGCATCCAGGCGCTGTGGAATGCGCAGACCTCCGGTACGCTCGAGCAGATGACGGCCTTAGCCGATCAATGCATGTCGGAATATGACGAGAACGGGTGGACCGATCCGGCTTGGCTCGACCCGGACGACGTCGCCTATTCCGGGCCGCCGCAAAAGGCGAGGGCGGCGGAGTAGCGGACAACGGAGGACAGATGACGGAGGACGGACAAATTCTTGTCGTCTGTCGTCCGTCCTCTGTCGCCTGTGCTCCGCAATTGTGCTGCGATAGGATGGTCAAATGAGCTGGATCGACCAGCGCCCCGATGACGCGATGGATGGGGCCTTTACGGCGGTCGGCCCGGGCCCGATTACGAGCGTCGAGCCGCTCGTATTCCGCGAGGCCATGAGCCGGCTCGGCGCCGCCGTGCACGTCGTCACTACGGCGGGACTGGCCGGAAAGACCGGTTTCACGGCGACCGCCGTATGTCCGGTCTCCGATCAGCCGGCAATGCTGCTTGTTTGTCTCAACCGGCGCAGCGTCAGCGCGCCGTTGCTCGCGCAAAACGGCGTCTTCTGCGTCAATACATTGGGGGCGGCGGAAGAGAAGCTTGCCGACCTCTTTGCCGGACGAAGTGGCGTCCAACGGCACGAGCGCTTTTCTGCGGGCGAGTGGATCACATTAAAGACCGGCGCTCCGGTTTTGGCCTCCGCAGTCGTCGCCTTCGATTGCCGCACCATCGAGACCAAGGCGATGGCCTCGCACAATGTGGTGTTTGGGGCGGTGGAAGCGGTGCGAATGGGCCAAAGCGGTCCGGCGCTGGTTTATCACGAAAGAGGTTACAAGCGGGTGTGAAAGCGGAAGAAGCGAATAGCGAGCGGCGAATAGCAAATACACCGAAGCTGTGAGTCGATGACTCGTAATTCGCTACTCGCCATTCGCTTTCAGCCGTGATCGGCTTATGCTTGGGGCATGATTGGCGAGGACCGCTCCGCGGCGCTGCCGCTGTTCCATCTTTACGGCGATCCGCCGGACGATCAGGCGTTCGACTTCATTCACATCGAGCGGATCGCATCGCGCGCGGCGATGCACGATTGGACCATTCGCGCCCATCGCCATCGCAATCTCTTTCAGATCCTGCTGGTCGAGCGCGGCGGCGGCGACATGACATTCGATGCGGCGAAGCTCGCGTTCGCCGCACCCGCGGCCGTTCTCATTCCGGCCGCGATCGCGCACGGCTTTCGCTTCGAGCCGAACGCCACCGACGGTTGGGTGATCAGTTTTACCGAGGATGCGGCGGGTGCGCTCGCTGACCGTTCCGGCGAAGCCCTAAGCCGGCTGCGGTCGCTTGCGGCCGAGCCTGTGATTCCGCTTGCCGACGAGACCGAGCGCGGACGATTGTCCGCATTGGCTGCGGAATTATTCGACGAGTATAGCCTCGCGCGCGAAGGCTATCGCTTGGCGATGCGCGGCGTTCTTATCCTGATCGCGGTCGCGGTGGCGCGGCTTGCAGCGAGCCGCGCGCGCAGCGGCAGCGTAACGCTCCGCCCCGCGGACACGACGGTTGCGCAATTACGCAGCCTGCTCGACGAATTTTTCCGCGACGAGCGGTTATTGGCGTTCTATGCCGAAAAGCTTGGCATGACGGTCGATCGCCTCAACGACCACGTCAAACGCGCCACCGGCGTCACCGCCGGTCATCTGATACGTCAGCGTGTTTTGAGCGAAGCCAAACGCCAGCTCGTTTTTACGACGCAGCCGATCCACGACATCGCCAAAGAGCTGGCGTTCGCGGATCCGTCGCATTTCGCGCGCTTCTTCCGCAAGCAGACCGGCACGACACCGCACGAATTTCGCGAGCAGCGGGGAGGGTAATCAGAGAACGGACGACGGAGACTGACGACTGACGATGATCATCCGTCCTCCGTTGTCTGTCGTCCGTCGTCCATGTTGGCGGCTTACTTTCGCAAAAACTTTAGCACCGTGTCGGCATAGATCTGCGACTGCTCGATATTGGCGATATGCGCGGCATCGAGGACGGCGATTTGGGCGCCAGGAATGTGCTGGCGGATAAACTCGTTGGCCTCGAGCGGCGTTGCCGGATCGTGTTTGCCTGCGATCACGAGCGTGGGTGCGGTGATTTTCGCGAGCAGCGGACGATGATCCATGTCGCGGATTCCTTCGCCACAACCGATATAGCCTTCCGGCTTGGTGCCCAAGAACATCTCGCGCATCCGCGCGATCGCTTGCGGATTGCGGTCGCGGAATTCCTTGGTGAACCAGCGCTCCATATTGGCATCGACGATCGCCGCCAAGCCTTTTTCCCGGACCGTCTTAAGCCGGCCCTCCCACAGCGTTTTGTCGGCGAAATACGACGAGGTGTTGGACAATATAAGTTTGTCGACGCGGCCCGGGGCGTTGGCGCCGAGCCACTGTCCGACCATGCCGCCCATCGATAATCCGCACCAATTAATCTTGGCGATGCCCAGCGCATCGATCACCGCAAGCACATCGCGGCCGAGGCGCGCCATCGGATAGGGTCCCTTCGGCACGCTGGAGCGGCCATGACCGCGCCGATCGTAGCGCACCAGGCGGAAATGACGGCTCCAGGCCGGCACCTGGTCGTCCCACATGTGCAGATTGGTGCCGAGCGAATTCGACAGCATCAGCACCGGGCCGTTTTGCGGCCCCTCGACTTCCACATGAATGATGCAACCGTCGTCGGTTTTGATATCCGGCATTTGCGTCCTCCCCATCCTGGTCGCAGCGGCGATGTTCCTAGCACCCTTTTCAGCAGACGCGCGAGGCGGTAAGCGGATAGTTCAACGAAGCCAAGCAGTCCCGCGCGCAAGGAGTCCCTGTAATGGCGATGACCATGAATGGCGAATACGAGCTGGCGGCGCCGGTGCAAACGGTTTGGGAAAAACTGAACGATGCGGCGACACTGAAAGCGTGCATTCCCGGCTGCGAGCAACTGGACAAAACGTCAGATACCGAGTTTCAAGCGGTCGCTACGGTCAAGATCGGGCCGGTCAAAGCAAAGTTCAAAGGCAAGGTCACGCTGTCGGATCTCGATCCGCCCAACGGTTATAAGATTTCGGGGCAGGGCGACGGCGGGGTTGCCGGCTTTGCCAAGGGTGGCGCCACGGTCAAGCTCGCGCCGAAAAATGGCGGGACGCTTTTGTCCTACAACGTCGATGCCCAGATCGGCGGCAAGCTGGCACAGCTCGGTCAGCGGCTGGTCAATGGCGCCGCTAAGAAAATTGCCGATGATTTTTTCGCGAATTTTGCCAATGCGGTGAACCCGAAGGCCGTATAGCGATCGGCCCGCGGGGCGCGAGCCGACTTGTGCCGTAATGCGCGGCTTCGATGGCTGGGAGGGCGCTCGACCCGCTTGACCGGCAACGGTCTCGCGGTTCAGAGTAAACAGCGTTCGCGGCGTAAAAACCGCCAAAATCGGCTCGAATTCGCGCCCGAACCCGGCCGGCGACCGCGCTCGGTTGGCAAATCACGGCGTTTTTGACCGCAATTTCGAGGAGGGACCCAATGGCAGGCGAGACGGTAGCCGTGTCCATGACGGTGAACGGCAAGCCCATCACCGCCAATGTCGATCCGCGTACGCTGCTGGTGCAGCTGCTGCGCGACCATTTGCGGCTTACCGGCACGCATGTCGGCTGCGATACCTCGCAGTGCGGCGCCTGCGTCGTGCACGTCAATGGCAAGGCGATCAAGTCCTGCACGGTTTTGGCGCTGCAGCTCGAAGGCGCCAATGTGCTGACGATCGAGGGGCTCGCCGCGGCGGATGGCCCGTTGCATCCGATGCAGGAGGCCTTCCGTGAAAATCACGGGCTGCAATGCGGTTTCTGCACGCCCGGCATGATCATGACCGCGGTCGACATCGTCCGCCGCAAAGGCAATGAGCTCGACGACCGCACTATCCGCGAGGAGCTCGAGGGCAATATTTGCCGGTGCACCGGCTATCACAACATCGTCAAGGCGATTGCCGCGGGCGCGCGTGCCATGCGCGGGAGCGGTGCAACGAGCAAAGCCGCCGAGTAGGCAATCCGAAGATTGCGATTGCCGGGAGGGCGAAGACCATGAGCGCGACCGGGATCGGCGCCGCGGTGCGCCGCAAAGAAGACCGCCGCTTCATCACCGGGACCGGTCATTACACCGACGATATCAACCGGCCAGGCCAAGCTTACGCTTATTTCCTCCGTTCCCCGCACGCTCACGCCACAATAAAGTCGATCGACGTCAAGCCTGCCGCCAAGATGCCGGGTGTGCTCGCGGTTCTAACCGGCGCCGAACTCGCCGCCGATAAGATCGGCAATCTCATCTGCGGTTGGATGATTCACTCCAAAGACGGATCGCCGATGAAAATGGCGCCGCATCCGGCGCTGGCGAATGGCAAGGTCTGCCATGTCGGCGATCCGCTCGCGGTCGTGGTCGCAGAGACACTGGCGCAAGCGCGCGACGCCGCCGAAAAGATCGTCGTCGACTACGCAGTACTGCCAGCCGTCACCGATCCCGCGGCGGCGCAGAAACCGGGCGAGCCGCGCATTCACGACATCGCGCCGAACAACACGATCTATCAGTGGCACCTCGGCGATGCGAACGCCGTGGACGCAGCGTTCCGCGCGGCCAAGCACGTGACCAGGCTCGACATCATCAACAACCGCCTGGTTCCGAATGCGATGGAGCCGCGGGCAGCGATCGGCGATTACGACGCCGGCACCGGCGCTTTTACATTATGGAACACGACGCAAAATCCGCACGTCGCACGGCTCGTCATCGCCGCTTTTGTCGGCATGGCGCCTGAGCACAAGCTGCGCGTCATCGCACCGGATGTCGGCGGCGGCTTCGGTTCGAAGATCTTTATCTATCCCGAGGAAGTCGTCGCCTTGTGGGCGTCAAAGCGCGTCAACCGTCCGGTGAAATGGGTGGCCGAGCGGTCGGAAGCGTTCGTCGCCGATGCGCATGGACGCGACCATGTTACTCATGCGGAGATAGCGTTCGATGGCGAAGGCAGGATCTTAGGACTGCGCGCCAAAACCGTCGCCGATCTCGGCGCCTATATGTCTACGTTCTCGTCGTCAGTGCCGACTTATCTGTACGCGACACTGCTGTCCGGCCAATACGAAATTCCGCAAATCTATTGCGAGGTCGACGCCGTCTATACCAATACGGTGCCGGTCGACGCCTACCGCGGCGCCGGACGCCCGGAAGCGACATTCGTGGTGGAGCGTCTGGTCGAGGTCGGCGCCCGGGAGATGGGTCAGGATCCGGCCGAGCTGCGGCGCAAGAACTTCGTCAAAAAGTTTCCGCATCAAACGCCGGTCATCATGGCCTACGACGCCGGCGACTATAATGCCTCGCTGAAGAAGGCCATGGAGCTTGCCGATTGTAAGGGCTTCGGCAGGCGCAAGCGCGAATCCGCCCGCGACGGCAAGCTGCGCGGCATCGGCTTTTCGACCTACATCGAGGCTTGCGGGATTGCGCCATCACAGGCCGTCGGCTCGCTCGGCGCCGGCGTCGGCTTGTGGGAATCGGCCGAGGTCCGCGTCAATCCGACCGGCAGTGTTGAAATCCTTACCGGCTCTCATGCCCACGGCCAGGGTCACGAGACCACGTTCGCGCAGCTTGTCTCCGAACGGCTCGGCATTCCGATCGACGATATTTCAGTTGTGCACGGCGATACCGACAAGGTGCAATTCGGAATGGGCACCTACGGCTCGCGCTCCGGCGCGGTCGGCATGTCAGCGCTCGCCAAGGCGCTCGACAAGATCGAGACCAAGGCCAAGAAAGTAGCCGCCCATATGCTCGAAGCCGCCGAGGGCGACATCGAATTCAAGGACGGAAAATTCAGTGTTGCCGGAACCGACAAATCGGCAGCGTGGGGCGACGTCACGCTCAATGCCTACATCGCGCACAAATTTTCCGGTCAGGAGCTCGAGCCCGGGTTGAAGGAAGGCGCCTTCTACGATCCGACCAACTTCACTTTCCCGGCCGGTTGCCACATCTGCGAAGTGGAAGTCGACCCGGAGACCGGAAATACGGAAATCGTCGCTTGGACCGCCGTCGATGATTTCGGCGTGATCGTCAATCCGATGATCGTCGAGGGTCAAGTCCATGGCGGGATCGCGCAAGGCGTCGGCCAGGCCCTGTGCGAGGGGGCGGTCTACGACAAGGACGGGCAGCTCGTTACCGGCTCGTTCATGGACTATTGCATGCCGCGCGCCGATCACCTGCCGGCGCTCAAGGTGGACACCACGATGACGAAGTGTCCGTCCAATCCGCTAGGCATTAAGGGCTGCGGTGAAGCCGGCGCGATCGCCGCGCCCGCTGCCGTGATCAATGCCATCACCGACGCGGTTGGCACGGAGGAGCTTGCAATGCCGGCGACGCCGCAGGCGGTATGGGCGGCGCTGCAAAAGGCAAATCGGATGCCCAGAGCTGCCTAACGGAATTGGCGGCGTGAAGAGACAAATGTACCTCTCCCCGCACGCGGGGAAACGTAAGCAGATGAAGGAGGACTACCAATGTACGCTTTCACCTTTCATCGGCCGCAGACGGTGCGGCAGGCGGCCGGGCTGCTGACCAAGAATCCGGACGCCAAGCTCTTGGCCGGCGGTCAGACGCTGCTGCCGACAATGAAATTACGGCTCGCCGGCCCGCCGCAGATCATCGATATGTCGCTGATTGAAGGCATGTCGGGAATCGAGCTGAGCGGCCGCTCGCTCACAATCGGCGCGATGACTCGCCACAATGAAGTCAATACCTCGCCGGTGGTTCAACAGGCGATTCCGGTACTGGCGAAGCTCGCCGGCATGATCGGCGATCCGGCGGTCCGCCATATGGGTACGATCGGCGGCTCGATCGCCAACAACGATCCTAATGCCGATTATCCGGCCGCCTGCCTCGGGCTTGGCGCCACCATCATCACCAACAAACGGCGCATCAAAGCCGACGACTTCTTTACCGGCATGTTTTCGACGGCACTTGAACCTACGGAAATCATCACCAAGGTGAGCTTTCCCATTCCAAAAAAAGCCGCGTATCAGAAATTCCGCAACCAGGCGTCGCGTTTTGCGCTAGTCGGCGTGTTCGTGTCGAAGCGTGGTAGTGACATCCGGGTCGCGGTAACCGGCGCCGGATCGAACGGCGTATTTCGCGTGCCGTCATTCGAGGAAGCGCTGAAGAAGCGCTTCTCGCCGAAATCGCTCGAAGGCATGAGCATCCCGGCCGACGGGATGAACAGCGATATTCATGGCAGCGCCGAATATCGCGCGCATCTGGTCGGCGTGCTGGCGCGGCGCGCCGTGGCGGACGCCATCGGCAAGCCGATCGCCTGAGTTTTGCACTTCGATAGTTAGCGAGCAGATCGCGACCCCCACCTCAATCCTCACCCTTTCAGGGGCAGGAAGGCGCGAGCCGCTTGCTCTCCTCTCCCCCTAAAGGGGGAGAGATAGAGTGGGGGTCATCTGCCGTTTTGAACGATTGAGACGCGATTTGTGCCGGTTTGCCATGCGCGAAGAATTTGCCGGACGAGCGGGACAATCTCGATAGCGATGATTACATTGCCGGCATGAACAAAACGTCCCCGCGGCCGCTGCCCGGCTCGATCGATGCCACCGTCGATCTGTTGGCCGAAGCCGACTATTTGGCCGACCGGTCGCTCGGCACGGTCCTTTATCTCGCTCTCAAAATGAGCCGCCCGATTTTCCTCGAAGGCGAGGCCGGCGTCGGCAAGACCGAGATTGCCAAGGTCCTGGCCTCCACATTGGGCCGGCGCCTGATCCGCCTCCAATGTTACGAGGGCCTCGACATCGCGGCGGCGATTTACGAATGGAATTACGCCGCGCAGATGATCGCGATCCGCGTCGCCGAAGCGGAAGGCGAGCATGACCGCGAGCAGCTCGAGCACGACGTATTCTCCGAGCGCTTTCTGATCAAGCGGCCGTTATTGCAAGCGCTCGAGCCGGACACCGCGGGCGCGCCGGTGCTGCTGATCGACGAGATCGATCGCACCGATGAAGCCTTCGAAGCCTTTTTGCTCGAAGTGCTCGCCGACTTTCAGGTCACGATTCCGGAATTGGGCACGGTCAAAGCCGCGCAACCGCCGATCGTCGTCATTACGTCGAACCGCACGCGCGAAGTGCATGACGCGCTCAAGCGCCGCTGTCTCTACCACTGGGTCGGCTATCCAAGCGCCGAGCGCGAATTGGCGATCGTGCGCGCCAAGGCGCCCGGCGTCGGCAAAAGGTTGTCCGAACAAGTCGTCGGATTCGTTCAGGCGCTGCGCAAACAGGATCTGTTCAAGGCGCCGGGCGTTGCCGAAACGCTGGACTGGGCCGGCGCGCTCTCCGAACTCGACGTCACCGCGCTCGATCCCGCGATGGTGTCCGATACGCTCGGCGTGCTGCTCAAATATCAGGACGACATCGCGCGGCTTGAAGGCTCAAAGGTCAAGGACCTGCTCGATCAGGTGAAGTCGGAGCTGCGGGCTGCGGAGTGATTCTCCTTTTCCCCCTAGGGGGAGGGGGGTCCCAGAGTTGCCGATGCTAATTGGTTCGACGAATGCCTGAATCATCACCTCCCTCCCAGCCGGCTGCACCGGCCGACCTTCCCCTCAAGGGGGGAGGTGATGCGAATACCGGCCGGCTCGCCGAAAACATCGTTTATTTCGCGCGGGCGCTGCGCGCTGCTGGGATTCCCGTTGGACCTGGCGCTGTGCTCGACGCGCTGGAAGCTTTGAAAGTGGCGGGCGTCGGTACGCGCGACGATTTCTATTGGACGCTGCATGCCGTGTTCGTAAAGCGCCACGAACATTCGATTCTGTTCGATCAGGCGTTCCGCATTTTTTTCCGCCGGCGCGGCTACATCGATCAACTTCTGGCGATGATGCTGCCCCAAGCGTCGGCGGCGCCGCAGGCCCCGCAAGCCGGCGCTACCCGCGTGCATGAGGCCTTGTTCGCCGGCCTTGACGACAAGCTAAAGAAGGAGCGCGAGATCGAACACGACGCCCGCATGACGGTGTCCGACCGCGAAGTCTTGCAACGGAAAGATTTTGCGCAGATGACTGTGGCGGAAATCGCCGCGGCCAAGGACGCGATGAAACGCCTCGTCATGCCGCTCGCGGAAGTGCGTACGCGGCGTCTTACACCGCATCGGCACGGGCACCTCATCGATATTCGCCGCACGTTACGCGCCAGCATGAAAGGCGGCGGCGATTTTATCGATTTGCGCTTTATCGGTTCGAAAACACAGCCGCCGCCGCTCGTGGCGCTCCTCGATATTTCCGGCTCGATGAGCCAATACAGCCGGATCTTCCTGCATTTTCTGCACGCACTGACGGATGCGCGAAAACGGGTCAGCACGTTTTTGTTCGGCACGCGGCTCACCAATGTGACACGCGCGCTGCGCGAGCGCGATCCCGACGATGCGCTGGCCGCCTGCTCGGCGGCGGTGCCTGACTGGTCCGGCGGCACGCGTATTGCTTCATCGCTGCGCGCATTCAACAAACTCTGGGCGCGACGGGTACTGGCGCAAGGAGCGGTTGTGCTGCTGATTACCGACGGTCTCGAGCGCGACGCTGACGAGACGCTCGCGTTTGAAATGGACCGGCTGCATCGATCATGCCGGCGACTGATCTGGCTCAATCCGCTCCTTCGCTTCGACGGCTTCGAGGCGCGTGCCCGCGGCATCAAGGCCATGTTGCCGCATGTCGACGAAATGCGCCCCATTCACAATCTGGAATCGATGGGCGGCCTGGTGGCCGCCCTCGAACGTGGCGGCGGGTCAGCGGACCCCAAGGCCTGGCTGCGCCAGGTGGCGTGAGAAGCGACGAATGGCGAATGAGAGGGCAAGTGGCGAGTAGCGAGTAGTGAAAGTAACACCTATTTTATATCCGTTTGCTATTCGCCATTCGCTATTCGCAGATCGAGGAGAGCTCCGATGTTGTCGACCGACACCGACATTCTCAAGGCCGCCGAGGACTGGCGCAAGAACGGCCGTGAAGTGGCGCTCGCTACCGTTGCCGAGACCTGGGGTTCGGCGCCGCGTCCGGTCGGCTCAAATCTAATTATTGACGGCGAAGGGAATTTTCTCGGCTCGGTGTCCGGCGGCTGTGTCGAAGGCGCAGTCGTTACCGAGGCACTCGACGTGATCGAAAGCGGCAAACCAAAAATGCTCGAATTCGGCGTCGCCGACGAGACGGCCTGGCAGGTCGGCCTGTCGTGCGGCGGCACGATCCGGGTGTTCGTTGAGAAAGTTGAGTAACACGGACGACAGAGGTCAGACGACAGACGCGATTTGACCGTTCAAAATCCGTCCTCTGTCATCTGTCCTGCGTCCTCTGAGACATCATGAAGCTCGAAATCCTCACCGCACTGAATGCCGAACGCTCCGCGCGGCGCGCCGCGATCGTCATCACCAATGTCGAGAACGGCAAGCAGCATTTCGTGAAAGCCGCCGAGATCGGCAAGGACCCGTTGCGCGCGGCTCTTGCCGAGCATTTGCGCACCGGAAAGAGCGGTATGGCCGAGACCGCGGAGGGTCGCGTCCTTCTCACCGTCTATGTGCCGGCGCCGCAGCTTGTGATCACCGGCGCGGTCCATATCAGCCAAGCCTTGGCGCCGATCGGCAAGCTGCTCGGTTACGATGTCACCATTGTCGATCCACGCACGGCCTTTGCATCTGTGGAACGCTTTCCGGAAGTGAAAGTCATTGCCGAGTGGCCGGATAAAGCACTGCCTCAACTGAACGTCGACCGCTACACCGCGTTTGTGGCGCTCACGCATGATCCCAAGATTGACGATCCGGCGCTGCGCCATGCGCTGTCGCGCGACTGTTTTTATATCGGCGCGTTGGGCTCGCGAAAAACTCACGCCCGCCGTGTGGAGCGGCTTAAGGCTCAAGGTGTGAGCGAGGCCGATATTGCGCGAATCCATGCACCGATCGGGCTTGCTATCGGTGCGGTTTCGCCTTCGGAAATCGCGGTCGCGATTATGGCACAAGTGACCGAACGGCTGCATGCGGCGGCTGACATCGAAGCACCTTCAGACAAACGGGTCGCGCCGCCTGCCGCTGTGACGGCCGCGTCATGAAATTCGGCGCGGTGCCGGTAAGGGAAGCGCTCGGCGCGACCGCCGTGCATACCATTCGTCAGAGCGGGCTCGTCCTCAAAAAAGGCACATCGATCGGACCGGCAGAGGTCGCCGCTCTGGAGGCTGCCGGTATCAACGAGATCGTGGTCGCGCGGCTGGAACCGGGCGACGTCTCCGAGGACGTCGCCGCTGCCGAGATCGCCAAAGCGGTTACCAGCGAGGGCGTTCATGTCGATCGCGCCTTCACGGGCCGCGCCAATTTGTTCGCGCACAAGGCCGGTATTCTTGTTGTCGATAAGGATGCGATCGACCGTCTTAATCGGGTCGACGAGGCGATCACGCTTGCGACGCTACCGGCCTATAAGCCGGTCGTGGCCGGCGAGATGATCGCAACCGTGAAAATCATTCCATTTGCTGTCAGCGGTTCGGCCCGCGATGCGGTGCTGGCGGGTGTGACCAAGCCGTTGCTGCGGGTTGCTCCTTACCGCATCCGCAAAGTCGGTGTGGTATCGACGCTGTTGCCGGGGCTTGCCGGCAAAGTGATCGACAAGACCCTGAAAATTACCGCCGAGCGGCTGGCACCGGCCGGCGCTGCAATCATCGCCGAACAGCGCGTGCCGCACGATCGCGACGCCGTAGCGCGCGCGATCAATGAGGTGCTCAAGGCCGGCGCCGAACTGGCCATCGTATTCGGCGCCTCGGCGATTGCTGACCGCCGCGACGTGATCCCCGCAGCGTTAGAAGCGATCGGCGGCCGCGTCGAGCATTTCGGCATGCCGGTCGATCCGGGCAACCTATTGATGATCGGCCGCGCGGGCGAGAGCGCTGTGCTCGGCGCACCGGGATGCGCGCGCAGCCCCAAAGAGAACGGCTTCGATTGGGTGTTGATGCGGCTGCTCGCCAGATTGCCGGTACAGCGCCAAGACATCACTGGGCTTGGGGTCGGCGGCTTGCTCATGGAAATTGTCACGCGTCCGCAGCCGCGCGAAGAGCGGTTGCAGATCGGCCGTTCAATCGCGGCGGTCGTGCTTGCCGCCGGGCGGTCGAGCCGCATGGGCGGACCGAATAAGCTCCTTGCCGAAATCGCCGGCCGGCCGCTCCTTCGCATGGTCGTGGAAGCGGCGTTGGCGTCGCAGGCGCGCCCGGTGCTGGTCGTGACCGGACACCAACGCGAGCGGGTTGAAACGGCGCTTGCCGACCTGCCGGTCACCTTCGTGCACAATCCGGACTACGCCGAAGGGCTCGGCACCTCGCTCAAGGCCGGCATTGCTGCCTTGCCGGCAGAGGTCGACGGCGTTGTGGTCTGTCTCGGCGACATGCCGCAAGTGGATGCGGCTCTGATCAATCGCCTCATCGGCGCGATCGATCCGGACAAGGGGGCGCTCGTGGCAGTGCCGACGATCGATGGCAAGCGCGGCAATCCCGTGGTCTGGTCGCGCCGCTTCTTCCCCGATCTTATGGCTGTTGAGGGCGATGTCGGTGCGCGTCATCTGATCGGGCGCTACGGGGAAGCGGTGGTCGAAGTGCCGGTATCGGGCGCTGCGGCGCTGACCGATATCGACACGCCGCAGGCGCTCGAAGCGCTCAAAGCGGAGCTGGAAAAGACGTAGAGCGAATTCCTTGTTTTGCGTCTGCGGGGCGAGCGAATGCGGTCCAGTGCAATAAGGGATACGCCGCGATCCGTGAACGCGACGGCGGGCTGGCTTGCAAGAACCGGGTAGGTGGACGACGCCGGCTAGGCTATAGCTTCAGAGCAGGACCTTAGGAAAATTGCGATGAGCTTCTCAGCCCAGGTCGATCTGCCGAGCGCCCGTTCCGCCGAGGCCTCGCGTCGGCTCGTCATCGGTTTCCTCAATTGGGCGCATGCGCTCGATCATTTCGTGATTCTGATCTATCCGACGGTGGTCATCGAACTGGCCGCCGTTTACGGCCGTTCTTATGCGAACCTGATTGCTCTCTCGACTGCTTCCTTTGTCGCCTTCGGCTTGTTCTCGCTGCCGGCCGGATGGCTCGGCGACCATTGGAGCCGGCGCAATCTGATGGTGGCGTTTTATATCGGCTGCGGCCTATCGCTAGTCGCTGCGGCCTTCGCGCCGTCGTTAACAGTTCTGGCGATTGCGCTGTTTTCGCTCGGGGTGTTCGCCGCCATCTATCATCCGGTCGGGACCGCGATGATCATCGAGCACGCCAAGGAGCGCGGCCGCACGCTCGCGTTCAACGGCGTCTGCGGCAATCTGGGCGTTTCGCTCGCGGCCGGCATCACCGCCGCGCTGACTGCCGTATTGTCTTGGCGCGGCGCTTTTCTCGTGCCTGGCCTCATCTGCATCGCGACCGGGATCGTTTATTTTTGGCTCAGTCAGCCGGAACAGCGCCACGCCGCCGCGCGCTCGCGCGCACCCGACGTCGCTCTGTCACCGGTCATTGCCGCTGTCATTGTCGCTTTATTCGTTGTCGTCGCGCTCAGCGCCGGCCTGGTGTTCAACACGATCTCGGTTGCGCTGCCGAAGATTGTCGACGAGCGGGTCGGCAACGGTATTTCGCTGGTTCTGGTCGGCGGCCTGACGACGGCGGTGTTCTTATGCGGCGCGGTTGCGCAGATCACGGTTGGGCGGCTCGTCGAACGCATCCCGCCGCACATATTGTTTGGCGCCATCGCGGTGATGCAGTTCGCCGGCGTGGTTTGGGCTGCCTACGCGAGCGGTGCCTCTCTACTTGTCGCGCTCGCCTTTACAATGGCGGCGATCTACGGCCAGATCACCGTCAATGATCTGTTGATTGCACGCTATACGGCGGATGCGTGGCGCGGCCGCGTGTATGCCGTGCGGTACTTCATCACCTTCATGATTTCCGGCGTGGCGGTCTCGATGATTGCCGTACTTTACGCCCGCGGCGGCTTTGGTCTGGTGCTCAGCGCCACCGCGATCATTGCCATGGGCTTTCTCGTCGCCGCGATTGTGATCGCTGTACTCGCCAATGGCGTCGAGAGGGCGCGGCTGCCGCAGCCGGCGGAGTAGGATTGTTGCCGCAATCCCGCCGCGTGATTTGATGGATTTTGCTCGCCATCGCAGGCACGTCCTCTTCGGCCAGCTTCGGCTCGGGCATTGTCCTGGCATGTCGCAGCACAGCCGCTCCGCAAAGAGTTCGTTCTGCCTTGGCGGGAAATGACAGCACCTCCCATTGTCCATTTTCCTGCAAATGAGCAACCAGATCATCGGCGTGCAGCCGGTCGGCCGATGCAATGGCAATCTGAACTGTCGGGCTGTCGAAGGGCTGCATGCGATCACGTCTCCGGCCAGCGTCGCGAATAGACGTGCGGCTGGGCTCCTGCAGATTCCTCGGCTCAAGAGGTGCCGTTCATCAAAAGCCGGCCGAAGAAAGATAGTTCGGGATACCCGCTCCCAATCGGCAAAGCCAAGAACAAATGCTTCGCCAAATCGATGCGTTCCTTTCCGACCTCGCGTCTGACGTGACCTGCATCTTCCGGCACGCCATCGAAGACCCGCCTAGATGACCTAACAATCCTCTCGCGCAATGGATGCCATTTCGCACTGACGCGCGTAGTCGTCGTCGAACTGTTCCAGAAGTGTAATAGTAGATAGACGATAATTGGATTTGCTATATATTTGAAAAGCCACAACTGAATGCAAGCGACCTCATGAGTTTAAAACACATTGTTGAGCTTTTGATCAAGGATAGTGAGCCAACCTCGCGCTTTCTTCGAGCCCTAAGATTATTTGAATTCCAAGTTTCGGTGTTCTATCGAAAGTCGTTCGATCTCCTTGTTGCGAGCGAAAGCAACGTGACTGCGCCAACCGCCAAATTAAAGAAAGCCCAGATCCTTGCTGCCATCAAGATTCTCGAGAAAATCGAGGCAGACCTGAAGCAGAAGCAAAACCTCAGCGTGATTTCGATTCGAGAGCTTGCGGCCGATGAAAACTATCAAAGCATTTTCGATGATGTGATCGTCACCAACGGTGGCTGGTCTCGAATAATACAGTCGATATCAGCGCGCGCATTCGACAAAAACATTGCTGCGCGGTGCAGTGAAGCTGAAACGGCGGTAAACATCGTCGATTTCTCGTACCGCTTCTCGAAGCATCCAGCGAGTACGAGAAATACCCGAAGAAAAAACCCCGGAGGCGTGGATTCGGCCAAGTACGTTGTTCGGAAAGCGTACAAACCCATCGCTGGCGGCGAAAGCGTAGTAAAAAAGCGCTGGCGAAAGTACAGTTCGCCTGCAATATTCTTATACTTAATGCTCACTCAAAAATTCGATTTACAACCTCCTCAGATCAACTCAACAGAATTTGTTGACAAGCTTTTAAAGCAAGCAGACAACATCGACGAGCTTCGGAGATACTTTTGCGCGTACCAGACAGTGCACGCCGCCTTATTGGATCAAAAATATAAATTTCCAGAGTTAAATTTGGACCTGGGATGCTCGCCTTTAGAACTGAACGCGGCTGAACTTTCGTCTGACATTAAGGCGGCATTTGACGATTGGCTGAAGCGTGACTAAACGCTGCGACGGCGTAGCCCGATGCTTGCTCAATTTGATCGCGCTGGCGAGCGGGTGCCGATCGGAACGCAAAGGCGTGCACGAGTGCGATCGGGTTAGGCGCTGGTCGCCGCGGGCGGTGAGGACGGCGTTGGGCGTTGGCGTCATCCCCAACTCGAGCCTTGAGCCATCGCTCGCACACCTTTTCGTCGGACACGTCAGTAATGTGCCTGAGTGCAGAACCCAACCGACAAACTAGGCGTTGGTGGCGTCGGCCAAGGCCCGCTCAGTCCCGTGGCACGATCGTCAACCAGAGCCGGTCGAGCGGACTTGGTGTGTTTGATGGTTTTAGTGGCGGCGGCGCCGCCGGCGCCGCTAGATGGCCGAGCAGAACCTGGATGATGCGCACGTCCGTGCCATTGCCCAGGAAATGCCTCCCAAAATGTGTGGCGCAGACGCTGTGCCATCACCAGCCTGCAAGCCGCTCTCCACGGACAGCGCAACAGTCAACGGTGCGCTGACCGTCAACGATGCGCTGACCGTCAAAACACATTTGCTCTTTTAGTTTCAACCTCGCACACACATTTTGGGGCCACGGGTGCGCTCGCTGCAATTGGACAGCGGAGATTTGATGATGCCTGACGAGTGCGAGGACGATGCAGTCGGCTACAAGCGTCCACCGCCACACACGCGCTTTCGGCCCGGCCGCAGCGGTAATCCCAGTGGCCGACCCAAGCGCCGGCCCAGTTTTCGGGTCGCCTTGCTGGCGGAGCTGGCTGCGACTATGCCGGCCAAGGACCCGCAGCGCGCGAGCAGCAAGCTGCAGGCCCTCGTCAGGACGCTGGTCGATTCCGCGATCGCCGGCGATGCGCGCGCCCAATCGGTTCTTGTCGGCGTACTAGCACGCATCGGCGAAGCCGAAGAGCACGAGGCGGCCCCGCTGACGTCGGACGACCGGGCGATTCTCGACGCCTATGTGGGCGGCGAGCTCAAGCGTCGCGCCAATGACGCCGATCCGGCGCCACCGCCCGACGAGAACAATGCGGAATGAGATCACTTCAACTAGCAACAACAAGAGCTCCTTCATGACCCCAACGGTAAAAGCTCTGCTCCGCCGCGTTTTTTTGTCGTTCGCGCGCAAGGCTATCCTCGAACTTGAAGGCACCACGCTCGGCAACGAGCCCTATCTTGCGTATCTGGCGGGCGAGCTGAACCACTTTGCCAAGGAAGAAAGCCGTCGCCTGATTATCAATTTGCCCCCCGGGCACCTGAAAACACTCTTGGGCACGGTGAGTTTGTCAGCTTGGCTGCTGGCCCACGATCCTTCGCTCAAAATCATCGTCGCCACTCACGCGGAGCACTTATCGAAGACGATCGCTCGCAATATCCGCACAATTCTGCAGATGGCGTGGTTCAAGACGCTGTTCGCGACGCGGATCAAGTTGGGCCATGGCGAGGTCACGGACTTCGGCACCACCTCGGGCGGCGGCGTCTTCGTGACTTCATTTAGCGGCCGCTTCACCGGCCGTCGCGCCGACGTCATCATCGTGGACGATCCGCACGACATCGGCGATGACCCTGATAAGATCGATAGCACCATCCAAGCCTTCAACACCGCGCTGCTGTCTCGGCTCAACGACCGCAAGACTGGGCGCGTGCTAGTGGTCGGGCATCGAGTGCATGAGCGCGATTTGTCGGCATGCCTTCTGAGAAAGAAGAAAAAATGGAAACACGTCGTGCTGTCGCTGGAAGCCACCCGCGACCAGACGTACGAAACCGCATCCGGGAAATGGCGTCGGCGCAAGGGCGAACTTCTGCGCCCGGACGCATTTGGTCCGGAGGATATCGAGGAATTGCGTGAGAATTGCTTCAACCCCGATTTCGAGACGCTGTACCAGCAGGACGTGGACGCCCAGGCGTTGTCGGCGATCAGCGCCGACCATTTCCCGACGATAAGCGAACTGATGCCGCCGGGCGCGCCGATCGTGCTGAGCGTCGATACCGGTATGACCGACGGCCAAAAAAGCGCGTTCAGCGTCGTTCAAGTGTGGCGCGTGGGTACCGATCGCTATTATCTGATCGATCAATTTCGTGAGCAGTGCGAATTTTCTGACCTGATCGAGGCTCTCCGCAAGCTACGCAAAATGTATAGACCGGTCGCTATCCTCATCGAACGCGCCGCCAACGGTCACGCGCTGATCTCGCAGTTGGGGCGCAGGTTTCCCAAGCTCGCTAAGCTGGTGATTCCGATTAAGCCCGAGGGCCGCTCCAAGTCCGCGCGCCTTCGCGTCCACGCCGAGACCATCATCGCAGGGCGCATACACCTAGCCGCCGACTCATGGCGGGACGAGTTCATTTCGGAGTTCATCGAATTTCCGCATGGGCACTTCAGCGATCAAGTCGACGCGACAACGCAATTCCTCGACCATGCGGACGAATTGGCTGCCATGAAATCAAGTCCCGAGGGCGGATTGGCAGCAGCAGGATTTAACAGCAGCGGTCGGACTATCACGATCGCGCGCTCCAAAAGTGGCGAGCGCGGCCTCATTGCGGGAGTGCACAGCGATGGTCGGCCGATCACGCCGCTTCCAGGGTTCAAGGTTTGGAAAAAGTGTTGATGCTGTAGCCATGGGCAGATGATGAACGTCATCCAGCACAACGCCGCGTTCTCGGGCGTGACACGCTTCGTCCGCCACGGCCATGGCCATCGGCGCGCTACACACAAAACCACACTCTTCATCCGGGCGCTTCTCAATTCCCTGTTCGACGGTAAATTCATTTGTCCGCGCCCCGCTAATTCCATGAATTTTCGTCACTTTTTGTGGAGAGCTGTGGCGGGGTGATGAAAATCCCTGTTATTTTCCCTGTTGGCAGGGAATTCGTGCGTCTCAAGACCAATGAAATGAACGGCGAAGATCAAACTGACACGTAACCCCGTTTAAGCGGCCAAATTGGCCGAGAACAATATCTCCTCGAAGTTACGGCTCCGACGGGGCAATGGACTCAAAGATCCCGTTGTTTGACATCGTGAATGACGCAATAGACCGGCGACGCCTGTCATATGCTCGGGAGCGCCGACGCCGTGTGGGCTATCGGCAAATAACAGCATCGCCGGTTTATGCGCCCGATCTCCGGTAAACATTTCTGTCACAAGACAAATTGTCGCTTGGCAAGCAGTCGCATCGAGTTCAAAAAGATCGGCCGGCTTGGCGCCAAAGGGTTGCTACATAACGGCTGAGGCGCTCGAGCGCAAAATTGAAGAGATTAGCAAGATGCAAAAAGCATCGAGCAAACTCGATACAATGGCTGAATAGGCCGACGTTCGTCCCTGGCGCGCGACCGAAGGAAGCCGGGTTCCCGCTTTCGCGGGGACGAGCGGGGTGCGCAATCGGCCTACACTGCGCTCCGCGCCGCGAGCGCCATGCCGATCATTGCCGTGCCGCCGAACAACAGATTGATGCCGACGAGCAGACCGAGCGCCCAGGTGGCGGTCTCCGGCAGGCCCGCAAATATGATCCCGGCAAGGATGAGATCGACGATGCCGCTTGCCAGCATCCAGCCCCATCGACCGGACAACTGCGCGCGATGCTCGAAGGCGTACATCAGCGTGACGATGCCCTCGATGATGAAAAATGCGATCAGCACCAGGGTGAGCGACACCGTGCCGCTGATCGGCCAGCGGATCAGCACGATGCCGGCGGCGATGCCAATCACCGCGGACAGGAGCGACCACCAAAAGCCCGGCGCATTGCGCATCCAGAACGTCGTGACCAGCCCTACCACGCCGCTGAGGAGAAACAGCCAGCCGATGAGAAGCGTAAAGGCCAGCGTGGCAATGACCGGCAGAATAATTGCTGCCGCGCCGAGAAGCACGAGCACGATGCCCTCGACCAGAAACAAAACCCAATGCTCGTGGAGCACGTTCGCCACCGCGCGCCGCGTGTCCTCGTTCGGCTCCGGTTGATACATTGTCATAATCGCCTCCCTAAATTGAGCGTCCGTGTGCGCTGTTTAGCGAATAGTGATTGGCGAATAGCGAATAGCGAATAGCGAATAGCGAATAGCGAATAGCGAATAGGGAAAGATCTATTCGCCATTCGCTTCGCGTCCACGGCATAGGAACAATTCACCCTGATAGTGTTACACAAAAGCCCGCCGGCCATAAGCGGCACCTTGCGTGGCCGACTGGCATGCCTATGTAGTTGACAAGTGATGTGAGCAACGGCTCCATCACAGAACGGCCACGATGATGAGGCAACGCCGGATGTACGCGCGCCTTTTCGTTCGTGGCCGTTGGTGTTTTTAGCGGGTAGTGTGTGGCGAATAGCGAGTAGGGCGGGGTTGCTTCCTTCTATTCGGCCACCGCCTCGATCAGCGCCATGGCGCCTGCCGGCGCTCGAATTTTGCCCTCGTGAATGACATAGGCGAACACCTCGCGGGGCGCCGGCTTGCGCTCTGTCGGCGCGGCGACGCGCGGCAGGTCGGCCGGCTCCTTGCCTTCGGCCATTTGTCGTAGGCGCCCCGCCCAGGCTTTGATTTCGTTCGGCGGATAAGCGGTCCGGACCGTGTCCTTGCCGCGCTGCAGCCGGGCATAAATGAACTTGCCCGTTGAGTCGGCAATATTGGGATATTTGGCGTGATCGGTGTACACGACCGGCATGTCGAACTTGCGCAACAAGGCAACGAATTCGCTTAAGCGAAAACTATCGTGACGCACCTCGATGACATGGCGCAGCATTTGCCCGTCGAATTTTACCGGCAGCAATTTGAGGAAGCCGCCGAAATCGGCGGCATCGAATTTTTTGGTCGGGGCGAATTGCCACAAGAGCGGGCCAAGCCGATCGCCGAGTTCGGTTACGCCGGAATCAAGAAAGCGCTTGATCGAGTCGCCTGCTTCCTTGAGCACGCGACGGTTGGTGGCAAAGCGCGGGCCCTTAACCGCGAACTTGAACCCGTTCGGCACTTCGCTCGCCCATTTGCGGAACGTTGCCGGCGTCTGGGTGCGGTAGAAGGTGCCATTGATCTCGATCGAGGTTAAGCGCTCGGAGGCGTAAGCAAGCTCCTTCGCATGCGGCAGGCCCTTTGGATAGAACTCGCCGCGCCAAGGCTCAAACGTCCAGCCGCCGATGCCGATATAGATTGAGCCTGATTTGGAAGTCATTTGGCTGTCATTGACGCCTGTTAGGGTCCGTTTGCAAGTGGCGATGGTGAGTTGCGTAGCGTCATCGCCATTTGCTTCGAGCATGATCTTTTTGACCATGCTCTAACGGCCACGGTGAGATTGGCGACGCCGGATGAACGCGCGCCCCTCGCTCGTGGTCGTTTCTGTTTTCAGGGATGAATTGGTTGGCATCAGGCATCTGCGATCGGAGCGTGTCACACTGATCCCTGTTTCCTGACGCCTGTTTCTTGAAAACAAAAGGCCCGGGATTGCGCCCGGGCCTTCGCATTCCAGAGTGCCGAATGGACCTCATAGAAATCCATTCCGCCGCCACATCGAACTCGGCTGCTGCCGACTTCGATCAACTTAAAGTCAGGCGGCTTGGTGGATGGATTCGTTAGAAATCCATCCCACCGCCGCCGGGCGGCATTGCCGGCATTTCCTTCTTCTTCGGCAGTTCGGCAACCATCGCCTCGGTGGTGATGAGGAGGCCCGCGACCGAAGATGCGCCTTGCAACGCCTGGCGCACGACCTTGGTCGGGTCGATGATGCCCTTCTTCACCAGGTCGGCATATTCGCCGTCCTGAGCATCGAACCCGAACGCATACTGGTCCTTCTCCAGGATCTTGCCGACGATAACCGAGCCATCCTCGCCGGAATTGATGGCGATCTGGCGCGCCGGAGCCGACAGCGCCTTGCGCACGATGTCGACGCCATGCTTCTGGTCCTCGTTCTGCGTGCGCACGCGCTTGAGCGCCTCGGTGGCGCGCAGGAGCGCCACGCCGCCGCCTGGCAGGATGCCCTCTTCGACGGCCGCGCGGGTCGCATGCATCGCGTCGTCGACGCGATCCTTGCGCTCCTTCACCTCGACTTCGGTGGCGCCGCCGACGCGGATCACCGCGACGCCGCCCGCGAGCTTGGCAAGCCGTTCTTGCAGCTTCTCGCGGTCGTAGTCGGAAGTGGTCTCCTCGATCTGCGCCTTGATCTGGGTGATACGGTCCTCGATGTCTTTCTTCTTGCCCGCGCCGTTGACGATCGTGGTGTTCTCCTTGTCGATCATCACCTTCTTGGTGCGGCCAAGCATGTTCAGCGTGACGTTCTCGAGCTTGATGCCGAGATCTTCGCTGATCGCAGTGCCGCCGGTGAGGACGGCGATATCCTGCAGCATGGCCTTGCGGCGATCGCCGAAGCCCGGAGCCTTCACCGCGGCGACTTTCAGCCCCCCGCGCAGCTTGTTGACCACAAGCGTGGCGAGCGCTTCGCCCTCGACATCCTCGGCGACGATCAGAAGCGGCTTGCCGGTCTGCACCACTGCTTCAAGAAGCGGCAACAGCTCGTTGAGCGCCGAGAGCTTCTTCTCGTTGATGAGGATGTAGGGATCTTCCATCTCCACGCGCATCTTGTCGGCGTTGGTGATGAAGTAGGGCGAGATATAGCAGCGGTCGAATTGCATGCCCTCGACCACGTCCAGCTCGGTCTCGAGGCTCTTGGCCTCTTCGACCGTGATCACGCCTTCATTGCCGACCTTCTTCATGGCCTCGGCGAGGAAGCGGCCAATCTCCTGGTCGCCGTTGGCCGAAATCGTGCCGACCTGGGCGATCTCTTCGTTCGACGTGACCTTCTTGGAGTTCTTCTTGAGCTCCTCGACCACGGTCTCGACCGCCAGATCGATGCCGCGCTTGAGATCCATCGGGTTCATCCCAGCGGCAACCGCCTTGGAGCCTTCCTTGACGATCGCGGCGGCGAGCACGGTCGCCGTGGTGGTGCCGTCACCGGCGATGTCGGAGGTCTTGGATGCGACCTCGCGCACCATCTGGGCGCCCATATTCTCGAACTTGTCTTCGAGTTCGATTTCCTTGGCGACGGTGACGCCGTCCTTGGTGATGCGGGGAGCGCCGAACGATTTGTCCAGCACGACGTTGCGGCCCTTGGGGCCGAGCGTCACTCTCACCGCATTGGCGAGAATGTCGACGCCGCGCAACATCTTGTCGCGCGCATCGACCGAGAATCTTACTTCTTTAGCAGCCATTTCGGTTTCTCCTGAATACTAAGCGTTACGCGGCTTTCCGCCTGGAGACTTGCTCGTCGAGCACGCCCATGATGTCGGACTCCTTCATGATCAGGAGTTCCTGGCCGTCGATCTTGACCTCGGTGCCCGACCATTTGCCGAACAGCACGCGGTCGCCGACCTTCACATCGATGGGGATCAGCTTGCCGGACTCGTCGCGGCCACCCGGGCCGACGGCGATGACCTCACCTTGGGAGGGCTTCTCCTTGGCGGTGTCGGGGATGATGATGCCGCCGGCAGACTTTTCCTCGGCATCGATGCGCTTGACGACGACGCGGTCGTGAAGCGGACGAAACTTCATGGTGTCCTCCTAACTGATTGAAAACATTGCAGTTGCGTGAAGCGCAGCAGCCGCCGGAAAGGCTTGAATTAAACTGTTTCCCCTCCCGGAGGACCGCCTGGCGGCGACATAGGGGCGTGATTTTTAGCCCGCAAGAGGTGCCGGAAAAGTTTCTAGCACTCACTTAAGCGGATTGCCAACATTCTCTTTTCACCCGAGTTAACGCTGCCGGTTCCCGCCGCCCGCCGACCAAAATTTAGTGAAGAGAAGGAAGGAAACGCCGCGGCGGACGGTCTCGTTAAATGAGGAGACGTCAGGCGTAGCGCAGCCGTACTTTCCAGCGCGGGCTGCTTGTTAGCAGAAGAGTTTGGATGCTGCTAGTGCCTTGTAAATAAACAGCTTTCTCATTTTTGGGGCTTGCTTGGAGGAGCGAGTCACTCAAACATTCCCGGTGGCGGGATGGAGGGCACGATGGTGTCGCAAGATTTTCGCAAGCAGCTCGAGGGCTACGGACTGACAACGGCCAATATTCTTTATCACCGGCCGGACCACCCTTGGCTGCTACAGACCTATGTTTGGCAGGATTACGATCTCTGCCCGGCATTTCCGGCGCTCAACAAATTCCTCAATTTCTGGCTGGAGACCCTTGAAGGGCCACTACACTCCGTCACAGTTGCCCATGCGCGGCTGATCCGGCCGACCGAGATCCGCGCCATCAATGGCGAGTTTCGGCTGCACTAGCGACCGCGCCTCTCCAGGGGACTGGATTTCTCTTCGTAGCGCTTGTCATCGGGCTGGAGGACTTGGCGCCGGCCGTAATGACATCACGTCAGCACCCCGACGATCGCGCCGAGCAAGCACGTCGTCAGCGTGCCCGACACGATCGACTTCAGACCGAGCGACACGACTTCGTCTCGCTTCGGCGGGCACATAGTTGCAAGGCCCGCGATCATGATGCCGAGGGACCCGAAATTGGCGAAGCCGCACATAGCGTAGAGCATGATTAGTCGTGAACGAGGGTCCAGCGCGCCGTCGGGCAAGGCCGCAAGCTGAAGATAGGCGAGGAGTTCGTTGAGAATGGTCTTAATGCCCATGAGGCCGCCCGCGGTGACGGCCTGCGACCACGGAATCCCCATCAGCCAGCATACCGGCGCCATGATCCACCCGAGCGCGCGCTGGAGCGTCACCGGGCTGCCGAGAAAATCCGGCAACAGCCCGAGCGCGGCGTTGGCGAGATAAACCAGCGCGACAAACACGATCAGCATGGCGACGATGTTGAGGAGGAGCTCAAGCCCCGAGCCGGTGCCTTGCACGATGGCGTCCATCGTGCCGCTGGCGGTTTGCTTAACGTCGTCGAGCCGGCCGCCGGTGTGCCGGCGGTTTGGGTCGGGCACCATGAGCAGGCTGATGACGATCGCCGCCGGCGCGCCGAGCACGGTGCAAACAGCGATGTGGCCCGCGGCATTCGGGATGGCGTGGACGAGGATCGTAGCATAGAGCACGAATACCGTGCCGGCGATGCCGGCCATGCCGCCGGTCATCACGATGAACATTTCGCTGCGCGACAGCTTGTCGAGATAGGGCCGG